>JAISSA010000191.1 GCA_031273365.1 Synergistaceae bacterium | reverse complement strand
CAAAAGACGAACTTGAACACGCTGTCAAAGAGTCTGTAGACCCGCCCCTCCTCCAAATCCTTCCGGAGCTGTTGTTCCGTCTCCGGAAATTTTGCGGATTTTTGCGATGACAAAACATCCACCCCTTTCTTTACACCCCCTGTTTCAGTGTAGATTATAGCATTACCCCGAAGCATTCGGATACGGGGATGGAAAATGACGTTGCCGACTGAACCAGAGTCTGTGTTTTTATCGGTTGACCTGGCAATGGCGCCAACTTGAGCCAAAGACGCTAAAAACCATGGGGCTCCGCCCCATACCCCGCAGGGGACGTAGTCCCCTGACCCCGTTAATTTTTCTCTTTCTATTCCATATTAACCCCGTGAATTCTCTGGCTCTCTGAGCTGAACGGTCGGGTCGTTTTTTTAGTATAATGTCACGTTATATACGAACACCTGAGGGGGTCTGTCGGGTGTATTCTGTCGCGCCGACGGAACGGATGTCGTTCTGTCGGCGTCGGCGCCGGGGTTGTCACCCCGGGAGGGGGGCGATGTTTTTTTGGGTATCGAAGTGCAGTTTTCGACGTTGTTCCAGCAGATCATCAATGGTCTTTCGCTGGGCTCGGTTTATGCGTTGATCGCGGTCGGCTATTCGCTGGTCTACTCCATCCTTTCGTTTTCAAATTTCGCACACGGCGGCTTTCTGGTCGTCGGCGGCTACATCTGTTACGGATTGCTGGCCGGTTTTTCCGTCAACATTTTGTTTACGGTGCCGTCTTTCTGGTGGTTTTCCGGTTTTTCCGTCGATTTTCTGCTCCCCGTCCCGTCCGTCAACATCTGGCTGGCCGGTGCGGGCGCTCTGGCCGGTGCGGGGCTTATCGCCATTCTGACGGAGCGTTTTGCCTACAAGCCGATACGGGAACGCACGTCCATCACGCTTTACCTTCTTATCGCCTCCATGGGCATCAGCATCGTCATCGAAAACATCTTCGTCATCATCGTCGGCGGGCGTTTCAGGGCCCTGCCCCCAAACACGTTTCCTTCGAAACTCTTCACCCTGATCGGCGGCGTCACCGTCAATGCCTCCGACATCCTTTCACTGGTCTTTGCGGTGTTCTTTCTCGGCGGCCTCCAGCTTTTCCTGAACCGGACCCGCTGGGGTCTCGCCATTCGCGCGGCGGCCTGCGACCTTCGCACGGCGGGCCTGATGGGAGTCAACGTCTCCCAGCTGATCGCCATCGTCTTTTTCGTCGCGGGCCTTCTGGCCGCCGTGGGGGGGATATTCCTCTCCGCGCGTTACACGCTCTACCCGCAGCTCGGGGGGACCATCACGACCAAGGCCTTCGTCGCGGCGGTCATCGGAGGACTGGGCTCCCTGCCCGGGGCGGTGGTCGGCAGCCTGGCGCTGGGGCTGGCCGAGATGCTGACCGCCGGGTTCATCAGCAGCCAGATGCGGGACCTCGTGGTTTTCTCCATGCTGGTGATCATGCTGCTGGTAAAGCCCGCCGGCTTCTTCGGCAGGCAGATCAGCGACAAAATCTGAGGGGGCAGCGCCATGATGAAAAAAAGCCTTGCGGGCAACGCCGCCTTCATCGCCATTGGGGTGAGCCTGGGCCTCATCCCCCTGTCCGGGTACGAGGAGGGCATCATCGTCCTGCTCTGCATCAACTGCATCGCCGCGATGGGGGTTTCTCTCCTGACCGGTTTTACGGGCATTTTCACGCTGGGGCACGCGGCCTATATGGCGCTTGGGGCCTACACGGCGGCGATCATGACCGTGCGTTACGGAATCCACTGGTTCCCCGCGATCGTGGCGGGGGGGTTTGTGGCGGCGGCGATCGCGTGGCTGATCGGAATGCCGACGCTTCGCCTGACGGGCGACTACTACGCCATCGCCTCCATCGGGCTGGGGGAGGCCATAAGGCTCATTCTTGAGAACTGGCAGTCCTTTACCCGCGGGGCGCGCGGTTTCCCCGGAATCGACTCCTACACCACGCGGTGGGTGGCGGTGCTGTTTTTTACGGCGCTGGGGACGGGGATGTTCAACCTGATCAACAGCCGTCTGGGGCGCGAGCTGAAGGCGTCGAGGGACGACCGGATCGCGGCGTCCCTGATGGGGTTTAACACGCCGTCGTCCCGCATGAAGGCCCTTCTGATCTCCGCGTTTTACTGCGGAATATCGGGAGCGCTTCTGGGCGGGTACATGAACTTCATTCAGCCGTCCATGTTCGACATGATGAAGTCGACGGAGCTGACGGCTGTGGTCGTCTTCGGGGGACTGGGCTCGATGAGCGGGACGCTCCTGGGCTCGGCGATCATAACCTCGGCGATGGAGTATTTCCGCGACATTTCCCAGTACCGGATGCTGATTTACGGCCTGATGCTCGTGACCATCATGGTAGTCCGCCCGGAGGGCGTGCTGGGCAACCGCGAGATATGGTCGTTTTTGCCGGGGCTGACGCCTGATCGGAAGGGGAGGGACCAGGAATGAGCGAGACGCCGAAGGATGCGGGAAACACGCGCGTTCTCCTCGAACTCGACGACGTCGACATGTTTTTCGGGGGCGTGCAGGCCGTCCGGAACATGAGTTTTACGATTATGGAAGGCGAGCTGGCCGGGATCATCGGCCCCAACGGAGCGGGTAAGACGACGATTTTCAACGTGATCACGAGCGTTTACAGCCCGTCGTCGGGAAGCATCTGGTTTCGCGAGCAGGACATCACCCTGCTGAGAGCTTATCAGGTCAACCGTCTGGGCATAGCGCGCACGTTCCAGAACCTGCGGCTTTTTGGTCGTCTGTCCGTGCTGGAGAACGTGATGACGGCGACGCAGAACCGCTACCGTTACTCCTTCCGGGAAAGTCTGAGGGGGTACCTGTCGCCCTGTTACCGTCCGGACCCGAAGTTTTACTATGGTTTCGTCGAATCTCTGCTTCACCTCGGTCGGTGGAGCGGGACGGAGCGGCAGATACGGACGCTGAGCATGGAGCTTCTGGATCGCGTCGGGCTGGCCGACCGGGCGAATCAGGCGGCGGGGACGCTGCCTTACGGGATGCAGAGGCGTCTTGAGATCGCGAGGGCGCTGGCGCTGGACCCGAAGCTTCTGCTGCTGGACGAGCCGGCGGCGGGCATGAACCCGGAGGAGGTTCGCGCGCTGAACGATCTGATAACGGGAATCCATCGGGAGTTCAGGCTGACGACGCTGGTGATCGAGCATCACATGGACCTGATTATGGAAATCTGTCCGCACATCGTCTGCATGAACTTCGGAGCGAAGATCGCGGAGGGCTCGCCGGAGGAAATCCAGAACGACCCCGGGGTGTTGAGCGCCTATCTGGGAGTGGAGGAGGCGGCGGGATGAAGCTGGAAAAACGGACGACGGACGCGCTGCTGATGGCGGAGGACCTTCATGTCAGCTACGGAGCGATCCGTGCGCTGCAGGGTTTTTCGTTCCGGCTGCAGGATCGGGAGATCGTGTCGGTGATCGGGGCGAACGGGGCCGGGAAGTCCACGTTTATGAACGCGGTGATGGGGATGGTGAAGCGGGACAGGGGCGAGGTGTACCTGGACGGGGTGAAGCTGCCGGGCAAAAGTTTTCAGGTGGTCCAAAGCGGTCTGTCGATGGTCCCGGAGGGTCGCAGGGTGTTCGCGCCGCTGACGGTGCTGGAGAATCTGGAGATCGGAGCTTTTTCCCGGGTCGCAAGGACGGGCCGGGGAAGCGTGAGGAGGGACATGGAGTGGGTGTTCTCCCTTTTCCCGAGGTTGAAGGAACGAATCGCCCAGCCGGCGGGGACGCTGTCGGGAGGGGAGCAGCAGATGCTGGCGATCGGCCGCGCGCTGATGGCGCGTCCGCGGGTGCTGCTGCTGGACGAGCCGTCGCTGGGCCTTGCGCCGATCGTCATTCAGGATATATTCAAAGAGCTGCGGCGCATCAACGAGGAGGGAGTGAGTATCCTGCTGGTGGAGCAGAACGCGCGTCAGGCGCTGCTGCTGTCGCAGCGTGCCTACGTGCTGCAAACGGGCCGTTTGCTGAAGGAGGGCCCGTCGAAGGAGCTTCTGGCCGACCCGGAGATCCGCGCGGCATACCTGGGAATAAAAGGAAAATGAAGCGCAAGCGAAAATAAACGGGATTCTTAAGGGCCTGCGGCCCTTAAGCGGGGCACGGGGCAGAGCCCCGTAAAGCAAAGCAAAGTAAAGCAAAAACCGCGGGGCTCCGCCCCACACCCCGCAGGGGACGAGTCCCCTGACCCCGTTAATTTTTTTATATTTACTTTGGAGGAATGTTTATGTCCCTGATCGATATGACGTTAAGGGAGTTCACGAAAAAACTGGCTTCGGACGCGCCTGCGCCCGGAGGCGGCAGCGCGGCGGCGCTGTCGGGCGCGTTGGGGGCGGGGCTGATCTCCATGGTTTGTCGTCTGACCGTGGGCAAACCGAAATACGCGCTCCACGAGGCCCTCGTAAAGGACGTTCTGGCGAAGTCCGATGCCCTGGCGACACGCCTTCTGGACGCCATTCAGGAGGACACGGACGCCTTCGATTCCGTTATGGCGGCGTTTGCGCTGCCGAAGGAAACGGACGAACAGAAGGCCGTTCGCAGCGCCGCCATACAGGACGCCTATAAGCTCGCAATCGCGTCTCCGACGGCGACAGCCGAGGGCTGCCTCGAGGTTATGCGGCTTGCCGGGTCCCTGTTGCACAAAAGCAACTCCAACGCGGTCAGCGACCTCGTCGTTGGATCGCTGCAGGCGTTCGCAGGACTGAAGGGTGCGCTTGCGAACGTGCGGATCAACCTGCCTTCCATGAAGGACGTCGCCTGCGTGGCGGAGAAAAAAAGCTGGATGGAACGCGTGGAGCGGGAGGCCGTTCAAATTCTCAGGACCGTGGAAGACGAGGCGGCCGCCGAGATCGGGATGAAATGATCGAATGATACTTGGACTCGGGATCGATCTTTGCAGCATCTCCCGTATGCAGCGGGCGGTTCGGTCGTCCCATTTCGTGCGGCGGCTTTTCCGGCCCGCCGAGATCGCCTATGCCGAGGGGAAGGGCGACGATCGTTCCCGGGCGGCCAGCTTTGCCTCGGCTTTCGCGGCACGGGAGGCCTTTGCCAAGGCAAGCGGCGTCTCCATGTATACCCTGGCTTTTTCTTCGGGCTTCTGTCTCGAACGCGTGAAGGCCGGACCCCGTTTGATCGTTCCGCCCGAGCTGGATCCGGCGTATTGCCGCGGGGAAAAACGGGCGTGGGTCTCCATCACGCACGATGGAGAGTACGCCGCGGCCGTCGTCGTGCTCGAGGGGCGGTGAACGACGGTGGTCTGCCTGACGTTTACGCCTGAAGAAGCGGCTCGTCTTCTGCCTCCGCGGCCTTCGAACATGAACAAGGGAGATCGGGGACGGCTTCTGGTCGCCGGCGGGTCGGAAAATTATCCGGGCGCGCCGATCCTGGCCGCGCTGGGGGCTCTGCGGAGCGGAGGCGGCGTCGTCTCTCTGCTGTCGACGCCGGAGGCGTGTCGCGCCTGCGCGTCCCGCGTTCCCGAGGTGGTGCAGTTGCCCGAGGGCCCGTGGATAGAAGACTGGATAGAAACCCGGATGGACGTCCTGTCCGGGGAATTGCCCCGAACGAACGCGCTGGTCGTCGGTCCCGGCCTTGGACGTTCCGAGGGCGCCGTCGCCTTCGCGTCAGCCCTCTGGAAAAGGTGGGATCGTCCTCTGCTGGTGGATGGAGACGCGCTTTACGCCCTGGCCGTCGCCGGCGACTCCCTCGCCCCCCGGCCGGACGCGGTCCTGACTCCGCATGAAGGCGAGGCCGCACGGCTGCTCTCTTCGACGCCCGCAGAGGTTCGGCGCGACCGGACCGGGGCGGCGGGGCGTCTCGCGAAACGGTGGGGCTGCGTTCTCCTGAAGGGCGAGGGGACGCTCGTCGCTTCGGCGGCCTCGATGGTTCGCCTGGACCAGGGAGGGCCGGAGCTTTCCGTTCCCGGGTCGGGCGACGTCCTGTCAGGCTGTATCGGAGCTTTTCTGGCGCAGGGGCTGAGCCCCTCCGACGCGGCGCTGCTGGGGGGAACTCTGCACGGTCTCGCGGGGCGACGCCTGCGTGAGCGGATGGGCGTGGACGGCATTCTGGCCTCGGAGATCGCAAACGAGCTCCCCTTTGTCGTTCGAGCGCTGCGGGAGATGGCGGAGGCGCGGCGGTGAGGTCGAGACGTCGGCGCAGGGTCGACTGGGACGAGGAACTGCGAAGGACGGAGCGTATACGCCGCAAAGGGCTTTTTACCTCCGCGCTGAGCTTTTGCGTCGCGGTCGTCGTTATCCTGGGGGCCGGCCGTTTGAGCAAAGGCGGCATCGAGTTCAGCCGCAGAGTTATTTTCACGTTCTGTCTGGTGATCGCGCTGTTTCTCGTGCGCGGGCTCCTGCGGCGCAGGGAGCGCCTGCGCCGGGCACGCGAAGAGCGCGAAGAACGCGAGGAGAGGCCAGGGCCATGACCGGGAGCGCGTCGTTCTCCTGCCGCACGTCTTCCGGGGAGGAGACGCTTTGTCTGGGGCGGGCTCTGGGCCGCCTGCTGGTTCCGGGGATAACGGTTCTGCTGTACGGCGACCTCGGAACGGGAAAGACGGTTCTGGTCCGCGGAGTCGGGGAGGCGTTGGGCGCGGGGCGGGTCCGCAGCCCCTCGTTCACGCTGGTGAACGAGTATCGGACGAAGACGCTCGAGCTCGTGCACGTCGACCTCTACCGCCTGGACCCCGAAGGCGTCGACGATCTCGCACTGGAGGAATACCGCGACCGCGTCCTGCTCGTGGAATGGCCGGAGCGCTGGATCGGCTCTCCGCGGGACGAGATCCTGAAGGTAGAAATCACGGCGGACGACGAGACGGGGCGAACGTTTGTCTTTTCCTCGTCCGGACCAAAGGCCGGGCGCGTTCTGGAGGAATTTGCGGCCTCAGCGGAAGTCGAGTCGGCACGGAGAGGGCTGTTATGAAGGACCTGTTGCTGGCGGTGGATTGCAGTCTGCGATGGACCGGCGCGGCCGTGGGACGCAGGGGCGTTGCGGGCCCGGAGATTCTGGCGGCGGAATGCCTCGACCTCGGACGACGGCAGGCGGCGGAGTTGCCCCTGATGGTCGACCGTGTTCTGGAAAAATCGGGGCACGAACTGGAAGACGTCGGTCTGGTCGCCGTGACGAACGGGCCCGGATATTTTACGGGAATTCGCGTGGGGGTCTCCTGGGCGGCGGCTCTGGCGTATGCCCTGAAGGTCCGGGTCGTTCCGGTCTCCTCGCTGTTCATGCTGGCGTACCCGAGCCTGCAAGCGGGGCGGGCGTCTTCCGAACAGAGCCCCTCCGTGCTGGCGGTCGTCTACGCCGGGCGCGACCGCGTTTACGCGGCGTCCTTCGGAGGCGGCGACGACCTGCGGACGGGGGAATACGGACAGGAGGCGCTTAAATTGTGGCTGAACGACCATAAAGACGTTACCGTGACGTCGGACGATCCCGATCGCGTCCGTGCGGTGATCGGATGTGAAGCGACCGGGCTTCCCGTTCTGAAGACGCTGCCGGACCCCGCCGTCGCGGCGCGCATCGCCCTTCAGACTACAGAGCTGCCCCTTTCACCCATGGAGTTGCGCGTCTCCTACCATCGGGCCCCTCAGGGGGTATCCCCCTAACGTCGTATTCTGTCCGCCATTTCCAGCGAGGCGATGGCGTAGGCGAAAATCACCTCGAAAATTGCGGCGCTGAAGAGGAAGTTTACGGTGCTGACGCTGTAAGCGAGATCACCGCAGAACGCTTTCATGAGATACGCGTAAAGAAACGCGCAGGGGATCGCGTATATCCAGAAAAAGGACTTCGCCGGATTGTATTTTGACGTCATCATGAAGGCGCGTATCAGAAAAAAGAGAACCCAGGCGGCGAGGACCAGCCATGCGGAGGTGACGCTGATCGTGCTGATGTTGCTGAGCGTCGTCGGGCTCGAGGAAAGACTGACGCCCGTCAGCGTCGAGAGAAAGGCGATCAGAAGAAAGCTCAGAAGCACGGTCCCGAGGACTTTTTCCCGCAGAAGAAAATCTTTGAGCGTGACTTTTTTCGCGGCCTTTTTCTGAGCTTCACGGATTCTCATGAAAAGCTCGTAGGGGTCGTCAGGGTTCGTTTGGGGCTGTTTGGGCGTGGATGGCTGGCGGGGAGCGGAGGAAGAAGTGGAAGAAGAGGGAGAGGGAGAGGAGGGTCGCTTCGGCGAGTTCGCTTTCCCCAGTGCCCCGTCATAGGTGTATGAGGTGTTGTCAATCAGCGGTCTCGCGCCGAGATTGGAGATGTGATCGTAATCAAATCGCTTCGAGGGATTGCTCAGCACGTCATAAGCCTCCAGAACTTCTCTGTAGAGCTCCTCATATCCCTCTCCCGCGTGAAGATCGGGGTGATAAAGCTTTATGATTTTCCGGAAATGAATTTTAAGCTCCTTTTGACTGATCCTGGGGTGCACTCCCAGAATCTGGTAATAATTTTTATCCTCTGCCATTGTGTAACCCCTCCACCTCGAAATCACTCACGCCGTAATGCTATTCTACTTAAATGGAATCAAGCTTGCAATATAAAATCTCAAAACGTTCAAGCTCAGGACAGATTCGGGACAGGCGGGCATAAATTTAAATTTAAATCCAAAACACAAACCTGAACCCGGACCTGAACCCGAACGCCTGCGTTTTCGATGCGGCTTCCTCCAAATGGCGGCCTTCCTTTTTTACCCGATTCGGGTGACTTGATGATATGATTTTCACAATACCGGGGAGGTGCATAAGAGATGATCCTGGCTGTGGGATACGATCATGGGGGATTTGTTTTGAGGGCGGCGGTGGCGGATTTCCTCAGGGGCAGGGCCGAGGTCAGAGATTTCGGGATTTTTGAGGAACAGCGATCCGATTATCCGGACATCGCGCTGAAGGTTGCCCTTGAGGTCTCGGAGGGGCGGGCGGACCTTGGCGTGCTCGCGTGCGGGACGGGCATTGGAATGACCGTGGCCGCCAACAAGATGAGGGGCATACGCGCCGGGGTCTGCAACGACGTCGAGACGGCGCGCCTTGGGAAGGCCCATAACAATCTCAATATTCTCGCCATGGGCGGGCGCCTCATTGCCCCCGAGCAGGCGCCCGCCATTCTGGAGGCGTGGCTTTCCACACCCTTCGAGGGGGAACGGCATCTGGCGCGCATCAATAAAATTTCCGCGGCGGAGGCCTCCACCCTTTCAACGGAGGGCCTGGGAGGCGGCAGGGTCGTCGTGTTCAACCACCCTCTGGTGCAGCACAAGGTCAGCATCATCCGGGACAAAAATACCAGCGTCAAGGAATTTCGTGAGCTCGTACAGGAGATAGCGGGGCTGATGGTCTACGAGATCACCCGAAACCTTCCGCTCTCGGAGATCGAGGTGGAGACGCCCGTGGCTCTGACGAAGGCCTGGGCCCTTTCCGGGAAGAAGCTGGCCGTCGTGCCCGTCCTGCGCGCGGGCCTGGGCATGGTCGACGGCATTTTGCAGCTCATCCCCAACGCCAAGGTGGGCCATGTCGGTCTGTACCGGGACCCGGAGACCCTGAAGCCCGTGGAATACTACTGCAAAGTGCCTCAGGACATCGGCGAACGCGAGGTTTTCGTTCTGGACCCGATGCTGGCGACGGGCGGGTCCGCCGCGGCCGCCATTTCGCTGGTCAAAGAGCGCGGTGGACAGAAGGTCTCGCTGGTGTGCCTGATCGCGGCCCCTGAGGGCATTAAAAGGGTGCACGCGGTTCACCCGGAGACCGATATTTTTATCGCCGCGCTGGATGACCGCCTCAACGAGCACGGTTACATCGTTCCGGGGCTGGGCGATGCGGGAGACCGTCTGTTTGGAACGAGATAGGCCGTTTCGATGAACATTCAGTGGATACTGACGGGCCTGTTCAGCTTCTTCTGGGGCGGGTTCGTCACGCCGATCGCCATCAGGCTGGCCCGCAACTATCAAATTATGGATCTGCCCGACCACCGAAAAATACACAAGGTGCGGACTCCGCGCGGCGCCGGGCTGGGGCTGTGGCTCGGCTGTCTTTTGTTGTCGCTTTACTTCGTGTCCGACTTCGCGGCGATAAAATACATCGCGACCGGGGCGACGCTGGTGTTCTTCTGCGGTTACATGGACGACATGAAGTCCATGAGCCCGTTTCTGCGGCTGGGGCTTCACCTCTGCGCCGCGACGCTGGTGCTCTGGCCGCTGCGTCTGCCGGTACTCACGGGGGTCGTGTGCCTTTTCTGGATAACGGGGATGACCAGCGCCTACAATCTCGTGGATGGGGTCAACGGGCTCTGTATTTCGATTTTTATCGCCTCCGGCGTGGCGCTCTGTTTTATCGACGAGGACGCGGTCGTGTTCGGAATTGCGGAGGCGGCCATGGCGCTGGGCGTGCTGTGCTGGAATTTCCCGATGGCCCGGACTTTTCTGGGAGATGGAGGCAGCACCCTCCTGGGCTTTTTGTTCGCCTCCTGCTTCACGACCTTCTGCGCGCCGGTCTTCGTCAGGGTGGGGCTGCACGAGCTCATTCTGCTGTTTTTGCTGTTTGGGGGCGTTCCCGTGCTGGACACTCTGATCGCCTTCAGCAGGAGAATTTTGATGGGTAAATCGCCTTTTTATCCCGACAGAGGACATCTTCACCACCACCTGCTGGAGCTGACGCGCTCGCCCATGGGCGCGGTGACGTGTCTTTTGCTGCTGCACGGCCTTTTGCTCGCCGCAGGCGTGGCGGTGTACGCCCGATGCGTCTGAACGGGAAGCCGTCTCTGCTCTGCGTGGTCGGGACGCGGCCGGAGGCCATAAAGATGGCGCCTCTCATCCTGAAGCTGAGGGAAAATCCCCGGTTTCGCGTTCGGGTCCTGGCCAGCGGGCAGCATACGGATATGCTGTCTCAGGCTCTGGAGCACTTCGGCATTCGCGCCGACGTCGATCTGTCCATTATGAGGGACCGGCAGACGCTGGACCACGTCACCTCCGCCGTCCTCGAGGGGGTGGGGGCGTTTCTGGACGCGAACCCCCAGGACATGCTGCTGGTGCACGGAGATACGACAACGACCCTGAGTGCTGCTCTGGCCGGGTTTTACAGAAAAATCCCCGTCGCTCACGTCGAGGCGGGGCTGCGCAGTCGCGACATGACGCGTCCGTTTCCGGAGGAGGCCAATCGCGTGCTTGTCGACAGGATCGCGACGCTTTACTTTGCCCCGACCCCGCAGGCGGCCGATAACCTGTCGGCGGAGGGCGTCGACGGGTCGCGGGTGTTCGTCACCGGCAACACCGTTATCGACGCGCTTTTCCGGACCCTGGAGCGTCGGGGGGAAACGTCGGTTCTGCGCGACGTTCCGGCGGAGGCCCCCCTTGTCCTGATGACCGCGCACAGGCGCGAGTCCTGGGGAGAACCTCTGACGCGGGTCTGCGAAGCCGTCCGCGCACTTCTGGAGAAGTACCCCGCGCTGTGGATTTTGATCCCGCTCCATAAAAACCCCGTGGTTCGAAACGCGATAACAGAGGCGCTTCGGGGCTCTCCGCGCGTCGTTTTCACGGAACCGCTGGACTATCCCGATTTCGTCGCGGTCATGAATCGCAGCCTTTTCATCATGAGCGACAGCGGCGGCGTTCAGGAGGAGGCCACCGCCCTCAGAAAGCCCGTGCTGATTCTGCGCGAGCTTTCCGAGCGCCCCGAGGCCCTGACCGCGGGTACGGGCGTGCTGGTCGGGACGGACCGGACCCGCATCGAGGAGGAAGCGTCGCGCCTGCTGACGGACGGCCCCTGGCTGAACTCCTTCTCGAACCGGGGTATGCCCTTCGGGGACGGGAACGCCTCGGCTCGAATCGTCAGCGCCATTGAGAACTATTTCGATACTTAAATGCTATTTCGATAAAAACAAAGCAGTGAGCTTTAATTAGGAGTGAGCTTTAATCAGGAGAGAGCTTTTAATTTTAGAGAGCTTTAATTTTTTCGGAAAAGATGATGTTTCGGAGATGATGGTATGGATGTCATGAAAATATCGGGGGGGATTCCCCTGAAGGGAACGGTCAGGACTCAGGGGGCCAAGAACGCGGCGCTGCCGGTGATGGCCGCCTGTCTTCTTTTAAGGGGATGCAGGATGACGCTGGATAACGTCCCCGGTCTGCATGACGTCGAGACGATGATGGCGCTGCTGCGGTCTCTGGGCGTCGACGTCGCCCGCACCGGGGACAGGGTCGTGTTCGACGTTCCCGGTGAGGTCGCGTGGGAGGCGTCCGAGCATCTCGTCCGTAAAATGAGGGCCTCTTCCCTGGTGCTCGGTCCGCTTCTGGCCCGATGCGGCCGTGCCGTTCTGCCCCTGCCGGGGGGATGCTCCATCGGCAGCCGCCCCATCGACCTTCATCTGAAAGGGCTGACGCAGATGGGGGCCAGGGTAGAGATCAAAAACGGGTTCGTTTACGCGCAGGCCGACCGTCTGAGGGGTCGCCGAATTTACCTGGACTTCCCCTCCGTCGGGGCCACGGAGAACCTGATGATGGCCGCCGTCTTCGCCAGGGGCGAGACGATCATCGAGAACACGGCGCGTGAGCCGGAGATCGAGAACCTCGCGGAGGTTCTGCGGAACATGGGCGTCCGGGTGGACACGGAGGGGACCGGGTGCGTCCGCATCCGCGGCGTCGACGGAGTGCACGACTGTTCGGCGCGCGTCATTCCCGACCGCATAGAGGCCTGTACCTACGTTCTGGCCGGCGTCATGACGGGCGGGGACATCACGGTCGAGGAGATCATTCCGGACCATATCGACGCCCTGCTGGCCAAGCTGGAGGAGGCCGGGGCCTCTTTTTCCGTGAAGCCGAACTCCGTCGCCGTTCATCCCGTCAAAAAGCTGAGGCAGGTTTCGATCCGGACGATGCCGTTTCCCGGGTTTCCGACGGACCTTCAGCCCCAGATGGTCGCGGCCCTGACCCTTTCGAGCGGGGTGAGTCTGGTCGAGGAAAGCGTCTTTCAGTCGAGGTTCCTGTACGCCGCGGAGCTCAACCGGATGGGCGCGGACGTGGCGATTCGGGGGGACACCGCCGTCATCAGGGGCGTGGACGGGCTGGACGGGGCTTCCGTCAGGGCGACGGACCTGCGCGCCGGGGCGGCGCTCATTCTGGCGGGGCTGGCGGCCAGGGGCCAAACGTGCATCGAGAACATGGAACACGTGTTCCGCGGCTACGAGGCGATTGACCTGAAGCTGAAGACACTGGGGGCCGACGTGTCCCTCGACATGGGCGCGGAGACCCGATGACGCCGTCCCCGGATTCGGAACGCGACAGCCGCCTCCGGTCGTCCGGAGATTCGGAAAAACCTGCAGCGCCCGATCTTTCCGCGATCGAGGTCCTGGCCTTCGTCGGAGCGGCGGGGACCGGGAAAAGCCAGAGGGCCTCGCAGGTCGCCCGCCAGTACGGGGTCGACTTCGTCATCGACGACGGGCTGGTCGTCTCGAAGGGACAGATCATGGCGGGCAGGAGCGCCAAGTCCGAGAAGAACCTGGTGCGGGCCATTCGTCGCGCGCTTTTCGAGTACACGCCGCACCGGACTGAGGTCGTGACCTTCCTCGCCTCCCGGGGGCGCTGTCGCCTCATGGTCATCGCCACGTCCGTTTCCATGATGGAAAAGATCGTGAAAAAACTGGGCCTGAACCCGCCAAAGAAGGTCATCGACATCACCGAGGTGGCCTCCAGCGAGGAAATCCACAACGCCCTGAAGGAGCGGCGCGAAAAAAAACAGCACGTCGTCCCGGTCTCCCGGACCCAAATTCAGCGCAACTTCGCGGGCAAGCTCGTCAGCCAGCTGAAGGACCTTTTCAAGGGCAGAGACAGGCAGGACGACAGCCGCACGGTGGTGAAACCCCCCTTCAGCTTCGACGGCCGGGTGACCATCGAGAAGGAGGCCATCATCGCGATGATACGGCGCCTGATCGTGATGGGAGACCACATCCGTCAGGTGCGGGAGCTGGCCATCGTCACGGAGGGCGACGGCGACGTTTTGAACGTCAACCTCGTGCTGGACATCAAGCTGGGGAACAAAAACGCGCTTTACATCGGTCGCCTGCTCCAGAAAAAGCTGAGCGTGGGGCTGAGCTTCTTCACGGGAATGGAGGTCAGAAGGGTGAACATCACCATCAATGAATTTATACTTTAATTTTATATTTTGATTATAAACTTATATTTTTTATATATGAGGCGGATTTGAATGACAAGCGATGATATGGCGGTGAGCGAGCGCGCGCTCGCGTGGAACGAGCTGAAGGCGCGCGTCGGGGCCTGTCAGAAGTGTGATCTGGCCCATACGCGCACCAATGTGGTGTTCGGACAGGGGGCGGTCGACACGCCTCTTGTTTTTGTCGGGGAGGGGCCCGGCGCGGACGAGGACGCGGAGGGTCTGGCCTTCGTCGGCAAAGCGGGTCAGCTCCTGACGCAGATTCTGAACGCGGGGGGGATATCGCGCGGGGACGCCTTCATCACCAACGTGGTGAAGTGCCGTCCTCCCAACAACCGAGCGCCCACGCCGGAGGAGATGATGTACTGCGGAGACTATCTCGAGGCGCAGCTTCTGCTTCTGTCCCCCAAAATTCTCGTGTGCCTGGGCAACACGCCGACGAGGTGGATACTGAAGACGACGGAGGGGATTACGGCGCTCCGGGGACGCTGGTTCGACTGGAGGGGGATTGCGGTTCTGCCGATGTTCCACCCCAGCTACCTCCTGCGCAACGATTCGCGAAAGAAAGGCAGCCCGAAAGATCAGACGTGGCAGGACGTTCAGGCTCTGAAAGAACGCCTGGACCAGTTGAGGAAGGAGAAACGAGAGTGACGGTCGATAAAATTCCCACACATTTGGCCCTTATCATGGACGGCAACGGCAGGTGGGCAAAAAGGCGCGGGCTTCCGCGGCTTATGGGGCATCGCGCCGGACTGCGCCGACTGGAAGAAATGGTGCGCATGGTGAAGAAACGGGGGATACGTTATTTTTCGGCCTATGTTTTTTCGACCGAAAACTGGAATCGCCCGCAGATGGAGGTCGAGGGCCTGATGAGCCTTTTCCGGCATTACATCCGGCGCAAGGTCAGCGACCTGAAGGCCGAGGGGGGGCGTCTGCGTTTCTGCGGCAGGCGCGACAGGATTCCCGGCGACCTTCTGGCCATGATGCGCGAGGCCGAGGAGGAGACGAAGGACCAGACCACGATCGATTTCATCCTGTGCCTGAACTACGGCGGACGCGCGGAAATTCTGGACGCGATCAACGCCCTTATTGCGGACGGGCACAGGGGCGAGGTCACGGAGGCGGACCTGAGAAGGTTTTTTTACCTTCCGGACGTGCCCGACCCGGACCTGATCGTGCGCACCAGCGGAGAGCTGAGAATCAGCAATTTCTGGATGTGGGAGTCCGCGTACAGCGAGTTTTACTTTACGGACATCCACTGGCCGGATTTCGACGAACGGGAACTGGACAGGGCGCTGGAGCACTATGCGGCTCGGGACAGACGTTATGGCGGACTTAAATCGTAAGGATCTGGCCCTGCGCACGTCCAGCGGACTGGTCGTCGTCCTCGGCATTCTGGGGGGCGTCCGGCAGGGAGGATGGATCTGGGTTCTGGTGGTCGCGCTGCTGGGTCTGCTTTCGCTGTCGGAATATTACCGCCTTTTGTCGGGGCAGTTCCGGCTTTCGCGGGGGGTCGGCTACATTTCCGCGCTGGCCGTCATTCTTTCCTCGGCGGAGGGCGTTCGGCCGGTCTCCATCGCCCTGATTCTCTCGCTGACGGTCTACGCCATCTTCATGATCGAAATGGTGCGCCGTCAGCTGTGGGGAACGAGCTTCGCCGTGTGGAACGTCGGCGGGACCCTGTCGGGACTTCTTTTCATCATCGTCCCCTGGACCTGCATGATTTTGCTGCGCAACCTGCCGACGGGCAGTCTCGTTCTTGTGGCGCTCTTTTCCTGCACCTGGAGCTGCGACGTGGCGGCGTATCTGGTGGGCTCCAGGTGGGGCAGAATCAAGCTCTGCGAAAACATCAGCCCGAAGAAGACGTGGGAGGGGTTTATCGGAGGCGCTCTCGGGAGCGTCCTGATGATCGCCGTGATCGTGTTTCTGACGGAACAGCCTCCGTTCCCCCTGTTCATGATCGGCCTGATCTGCGCTTTCGCCGGGCAGCTCGGCGATCTGGCGGAGTCTCTCATCAAGCGGGAGACGGGCGCGAAGGACGCGGGCAAGCTGATTCCCGGGCACGGGGGCATCCTCGACCGTTTTGACAGCATCCTGATCAACG
>JAISSA010000117.1 GCA_031273365.1 Synergistaceae bacterium | reverse complement strand
CGGAGATGCCCGGGCTCGACGGTTGCGCGCTGACGGCGGCGCGGCGGATCATGGAGTGCTCCGCTCCCTGCGACGACGGCCCTTCTCCGCTCTGTCCGCAGACGCCCCTCTTTGTCGGCGACCATTCCCGCTTCGTCGTCGCCCTGCCGTCCTCCTCGTTTCACGTCACCTGCGTGATCGACTACGACGCGGAGCTCATAGGGACGCAGATTCTGGACTACGAAGGGACGGAGTATCTGAAGATGATCGCGCCGGCGCGGACCTTCGCGATGGAGGAGGACGTCGAGGCTCTGCGCGCGGCGGGCATGGCCCTCGGGGGGTCGCTCGACAACGCGATCCTCGTGAAAAAGAACGGCGTCGAGGCGGCCGGGGGGTTGCGTTTCCCGGACGAGTTCGTGCGCCACAAGACGCTCGACCTGATCGGCGACCTGGCGAACCTGGGGCGTCCCCTTGTCGCGCACGTCGTCGCCGTCCGGGCCGGGCACGTGCTGCATCTGCAACTGGTGGACAGGCTGCGCGCGCTTCTGCAGGGGTATGAGCGATAAGCGATGTCAGGAACTTAAGCAAAAACATGGGGCTCCGCCCCATACCCCGCAGGGGCCTTAGGCCCCTGACCCCATCAGTTTTTTCTTTTTTAACGTGTAAAGTAAATATATCTCGGAGGTTTTTGTTATGGATGTCATGGATATCATGGAAATCATGAAGATGCTGCCTCACCGCTACCCCTTCCTGATGGTGGATCGGATCGTTGAGTACAGCGAAAATCACGTCGTGGGTTACAAGAACGTCACGATCAACGAGCCGTTTTTTCAGGGGCATTTCCCGGGAGAACCCCTGATGCCCGGCGTTCTGATTCTGGAGGCCATGGGGCAGGTCGCGTCGATCCTGGTCGCGGTGCGCCTGGGCGATACGCAGAAGGGAATGATCGCCTTTCTGACGGGCGTCGAAAAGGCGCGTTTCCGCAAGCCCGTGCGTCCCGGAGACCGTCTCGTCACCCGGGCCGAGCTGACGAAGGTCCGCGGCCTCGTCGGCAGGGCCAAAGTCACGGGTTACGTCGACGACGTCGTCGTGGCGGACGGGGAGTTCAGCTTCATGGTCGCCTCGACGCTCAAAAAAGATCCCGGAGAGGAGGAAAACCCCGAATGAGCTCCACCGTTCGCGTCCATCCGACCGCCGTCGTTTCCCCGAAGGCCGACCTGGGAGAGGGCGTCGACATCGGTCCTTTCTGCCTCGTCGAAGCGGGTGCTTCCATCGGTTCCGGAACGACCCTGAAGGCATACGTCAGCGTGTACGGGGTCGTGTCGATCGGCGAGAACTGCCGGATCGGCGAGTACACCTCCCTGGGCGGCGAGCCGCAGGACCACGGGTATAAGGGAGAGAATTCCCGCGTCCGCATCGGGAACGGCAACGTCATCCGCGAGAACGTGACCATCAACCGGGCCACGGGCGAGGGGTGCGAGACGGTCGTCGGCGACGACTGCTTCATCATGGACGGCGTCCACATCGCCCACAACGGGCATCTGGGCAACCACGTCACCATCGCCAATAAGGTGGGCCTTTCCGGTTTCGTGAGCGTGGGCGATTATACCGTGTTCGGCGGAATGGCGGGCGTGCACCAGTTCGTCCGCATCGGAAGCTACTGCATGATCGGCGGGATGTACCGCGTCTCCAAAGACGTGCCCCCTTACACTCTGGCGTCCGGAGAACCTCTGCGCCTGACGGGCCTGAACTCCGTGGGCCTGAGGCGGGCGGGCTTCTCCGCGGAGACCCGGTCCCGGATTTCCGCGTTTTATAAGGAGCTTTACAGCAGGAAAACCCTTTTTTCCCGATCTCTCAGGGCGGCGCAGGAAAAAAAGGACTCCTGGATACCTGAAATTCAGCGAATTCTCGAGTTTTACGAGGGATCGAAACGGGGCGTCACGTTCTGGGGAAGGAGCGGCAAAAGCCGGAACGAGACGGACTGAAACTCAACTGAAGCTCATGTCGAAACGGGGCCATCGATGAGAAAACCCATACCGGGCCTGCGCATACTGGATCGCCTTATCCTTGGCGAGATGGCGGGGCCCTTCGTTTTCGGAATACTTATTTTTACGATGATCTTCGTGGCCGGAGACCTTCTGTTTCAGGCGGCGAGGCTGATCATCGAAAGGGGCGCTTCCCTCGGCGCGGTCGTGCGGCTGTTCATATACCGGCTGCCGGAGGTCGTTGCCCTGACTTTGCCGATGTCCTCTCTTCTGGCGTCGCTTCTGGGCATGACCCGGCTCTCGGGCAACAGCGAGCTGATCGCGCTGAAATCTCTGGGGATATCCTTTTACAGGATCCTCAGGCCCGTCATCGTCGCCTCCGTCCTCGTGTCCGCGGGTGCGCTCCTCTTCAACGAGACCGTCGTCCCGTTCACCGCGGAGGCCGCCGAGAAGCTTCTGCGGTACGAAATTCTGAAAAATCAGGCGTCCGCTCTGCAGGAAAAGGTTTTTCTTCGCGACGACAACGGGGGAGAGCTGCGGCGCGTTCTCTATATCGACCACCTGGACACCGGAGCGGGGGTGATGAGCGGCGTCATGGTGCACGAGTTCGAGCACGGGCGACTGACGCGCACGTCTCTTGCCCGGAACGGGACGTGGCGGGACGGAGAATGGTGGATCGAGGGCGGTCAGGTCTTCGAGGTCTCCGAAAGGGGCGTCGTGCGTCTCCTGTTTCGTTTCGATCGACAGAAACTGGCGCTCAACCTCTCGCCGGCGCAGTTGCAGCGCAGGACGCGCCGACCCTCCGACATGAGCGCCCACGAGCTGTGGGATTACATCGTGCAGGCGCGCGCGGCGGGAAGCAACCTGTCCCCGCTGTGGGTGCTCTTTCACCTGAAGCTGGCCGTTCCCTGGGCGTGCATCGTCATGGCCGTTCTGGGGGCGAGCTTCGGCGCCACGCGTCAGGGACGCTCGGGGTCCGGGATGGGGTTCGGCATCAGCGTCGTCTTCGTGTTCGCCTACTACGTCGTCATGTCGCTCTGCAGGGCTCTCGGCGAGACGGGAAACATGACGCCTCTTCTGGCCGCCTGGTCGCCGAACGTCGTTTTCCTCGCGCTGGGGCTCTTCTTCGCGGGGCGGGTCGACTGACGGTGAGCGGGTCGAAAATGGCCGTCATCGCGGGCGACGGCGGCCTGCCCGTCGAAATTGCGAAGCGCCTGACCGGGCAGGGCAACGCTCCTGTCGTTTTTACCATGCGGGGCGACGAGGAAACGTTTCGCGGCATTGCCGATCCGCTGGTGCGCTTTCGTTACCCCAGCCTGAGCCGTCTGCTGCGGGAAATTCGCCGGCGCGGCGTCGAAAGCGTCATCATGGCCGGGCATATCCCCAAAAAGCTGATCTACGTCCCGGCTTTGCTCGACCCCCTCTTTTTGAAGCTCATGGCGAAAAGCGCGCGGGACGATCACTCCCTGCTCGCCGCCGTCGTCGCGGCCTTCGAGAACGAGGGTATTTCCGTGCTGCCCTACCGGGACATTCTTCCGGAGCTGCTCGCGCCGGAGGGACAGCTCGGCCATCGCCCTCCGACCAGGGAGGAGACGCGGGATCTGGAGTATGGGGCCTCCGTCCTCAGCGTCACCCTGCCCTGTTCGTTCGGGCAGGCGCTGGTGGTGGCGGAGCGGGCCGTCGTCGCCGTGGAGGCGCTGGAGGGCACGGACGCCATGATCGAGAGGGCGGGCTCGCTGGTTCACGGAGGCGTCCTTGTCAAAATGATGCGCGTGGATCAGGATTCCCGATACGATCTGCCCACGGTGGGACCGGAGACGCTGGAAAACATGGCCTGCGCCGGGCTGACCTGCCTTGCGGTGGAGGCGCGCCGAACGCTGATTCTCGAGGTCGACGCCGTTCTGGCCTCGGCCCGTCGCCACGACATCTCCATCTGGGGCCTGCCCTGTCAGGCGGTGATCTGAGATGAACATCGACTCGATCTTCATAAGCTGCGGCGAGGTCAGCGGCGACCTTTACGCCGCGGACCTGACGGGGGAGCTTTTGAACCGCGTCCCGGCCCTGGCGGGCAACATCTGGGGCATGATGGGGCCGCGCTCGATTGCCGCGGGCGGCGACGCCGTGTGGAGCTACGAGGAACTGAAGCTCATGGGCATCACGGAGGTGATCCCCGCCGTTCCGCGTCTCCTGAAGCTTCGCAACCGGATGGCGCGCGCGATTCTGAGGCGCAGGCCCTCCGCTGTGGTTGTCGTCGACTGCCCGGACTTCCATTTTTCTCTCGTGAAAAAACTCCGGCGCTCCGGATACGACGGCTTCGTCGTTTTTCTGGTCACTCCCACGGTATGGGCCTGGCGCAGCGGGAGGACGAAGCTCCTGCGCGACTGTTTCGACCTCTCTCTGCCGCTGTTTTCCTTCGAGCATGAATTCCTGCTCGAGCGGGGGGTGCGCTCGAGGTGGGTGAGCCATCCACTGGTCGAGACCCTGAAGGATTTTAAGGCCCCGGCGGAGCTGACCGGCCGTTACCCGGGGGAGCGCGTCATCGCACTGATGCCCGGAAGCCGGAGTTACGACATACGATACCACCTGACGCAGCTGATCGAGACGGCCGCGTTGCTGAGGAAGGATGGGTACCTGCCCGTGTTTTCGATCGCGCCGGGCCTTTCCGCCGCGCTGCAGGGGGAGCTGCGGGAGCGTACCGCAGGCTTCGAAAACTGGAGCGGGGAGGGGCGGGCGTTGATGCAGGTCGCCCTTGCCGTCGCGGGCGTCAGCGGAACGGTCGCCGTGGAGGCGATGTTGCTGCGCCGCTTCATGGTCGTGATCTACAACGGCAGCGGGCTGTCGTGGCTTATCGCCCGCGCGCTCGTTCGCATTCCCTGGATATCGATCCCCAATTATCTGACCGGGAAGCCCGTCTACCCCGAACTTCTGAAGGACAAAGCGACGCCCGACCGGATTGTGCGCGAGCTGCACGGCTATCTGGACGATCCGGCGGGAAAGGCGGAGGTCGACCGACGTTTGGAGGAAGCGCGCCGCGCCATGGGAAACGTGCGTGCGTCCGTTTTCTGGGCAGATTCCATCCTGGGGGCGCTGGCCCAAAGGTGAGCAGGGCACGACGGGCCCCGGGGCTTTAACGGCCTGCGTTCACCGGCTGGAGTCGAGAAAAAGAGAAAAAGAGAAAAATTGAAACTTTTCTGCAACTATACACTTCCACTGTGATCCAAACCCGTTCACCACTGAAAAAAACGGACGGCTTTTCATTCCGCTGAAGCGTCCCAGCGAAGCACCTTCCCGGCCTGAGACCACTTAATCGTCATATTTTTCTATTTTAATTTTGCCTGTTGACAGGCAGGAATCTTTGTGCTTGAATGATGTCAGCATTACTGCAGTGCGAAAACAGTCTGCAGCTTTTGCGTAAGACCAGTTTTACGTAAAACTACTGTAATGTAACCTCGTCGGGTTACATGTCGAGGCGACAGGCAGGAGGTGGTTTTGCAAAGCAGAGGGAAAGGGTTAGCGGCAAAAGGCACTGAGGAATTAAGGAACGGTTCTGACGGACTATGGACAGTCTGTCGGACGTAAAACGGGGACGGTATGGATACCGCGACCCCATTCACAGGGAGGTAAAAGACCATTGCACTTGTTGTCAACAACAACATTCCTGCACTTCAAAGGTGGGCGACAAGCTCGTCTACAACCTCACCCAGGCGGTCACGACCCCGGACGCTCAGACCGAGACCATCCAAATCCAGGGACAGCAGAACACCGGCTGGTCAGCCAGCTGGACGACGACGAACGTCAACGGGGACCCGCTGGGGAGCAACGCCGTGACCTTCAACAACAACATTGCTGTCAACTTAAGGACGAAACAGGTTTGCGTGCATAGTTCTCTCTTCGCAGAGTCCCCATTCTACAAAGGTTGGCCGGGAGAGAGGTATACAAAAAAGCTCAAGTCGACAGCGGTGTTCCCCCTGTTGCCAGGCAGAGTCTTTTCCTGTAAACTGTGTCAGAAAGAAATCC
>JAISSA010000038.1 GCA_031273365.1 Synergistaceae bacterium | reverse complement strand
CGGGAGATTCGATCTGATGAAGACAGAATATACCCAATTTCGCCGTCTGTAAATCCTGACCGTTCGCCGAACGCGACAAAAAGACGGATAGGTTGTAAAATTATAAAGGTTGTAAGATTATAGCTGTTTAAATTTACAGAATGAAAAAAGAATGGGAAGAAGATAATGGAAGAAAATAAACGAAAGGTCCTGATCGTCGACGACGACGTCACAAGCCTGCGTGTCCTCCAGTCGGTTCTGAAGGGCATTTACGATACCGCCCCGGCGCGATCGGGAGAACAGGCCCTGAACTACCTCCGGCGTTTTACGCCGGACATCATCCTGCTGGACATTGACATGCCCGTCATGAACGGATATGAAGTTCTCGGGCGTCTGAAGGCCGATTCCCGCCTGAAGGATATTCCCGTCATCTTTCTGACCGGACGCGAGGGAGTGGAAAGCGAGGTCAGAGGTCTTTCTCTGGGCGCCGTCGACTACATGCAGAAGCCCATCAACGAAGAGCTGGTTCTGGCGCGCCTGAACACGCACCTGGAGCTGGAGATGTACCGCAAGAAGCTCTCCGACCTGGTGGACCGGAAAACCCGTGACCTGGCGCAGAAAAACGCCATTCTGGAGCATATTCAGGAGATCATCATCGTGATGATGGCCCACGCCACGGAATACCGCGATCAGTTGACGGGCGGACACATTCGCCGCACGCGCGAGTACGTCGCCCTCATTATCGACTACATCTTCGACCACGTCTCCGACATCGATCCAAATTATAAAATAGCCCCGGAATACGCCGCCAACATCATCTCCGCCTCGCAGCTCCACGACATCGGCAAGGTTGCCATTCCGGACGCGGTCCTGCTCAAGCCGGGCAAGCTCGACGATGAAGAATGGAAGATCATGAAGACCCATCCGCAGCATGGCGCGGACATCCTGACCGGGGCCGCCACGGAGCTGGGTTCCCAGTCCCTTCTCGACGTCGCGCGGGAAATTTCCCTCGCGCACCACGAGAAATGGGACGGCAGCGGCTATCCCTCCGGGCTGAAGGGCGAGGCCATCCCCATCTCGGCACGCATCACCTCCATATCGGACGTTTACGACGCGCTCCGCGACAAGCGCCCCTATAAAGCCGGCTTCGACCATGAAGCGGCGCGAAAAATCATCCTCGAAGGGCGCGGCACGCATTTCGATCCTCTGCTGACCGACGTCTTCGACCAAATCCATCCGGAGTTCGGCAGGCTGTACGATACGATAAAAAAATAAAAAAATAAAAAAAATAGCCCCGGGAGGAATGACCGAGGCTATTTCACAGGTATTATCGATAACTTAAGCCAAAACCGCGGGGTTCCACCCCGCACCCCGCAGGGGACTTGTCCCCTGACCCCGTTAATTTTTCAGACGCTTCGCGTTTTTCTGTCGGTCCGCCGCCCTGTCGGGGCGCGCCCCATCTTTTGTTACTTTTGCTGTTTCTGACGCTCTTCCAGGTTATCGAGCCTGCGGTTGAAAAACCACCCGGCAAGCTCCCGGCGCAGCGTCTGGATTTTTTCGAAGGCCTCGGTCGCCCGGGCCCGATCGATGGGGTTCCGGGTCAGAGCGTCGCGCATATCGATCCGGAATTTTTCGAGCTCCGACATTTTGGAGCGGATCTCGTCCGGGACATCCCGCCGGGACCAGTCGTCCCGATCCATCCAGCCACGATGACGCCACCCGCGACCGCCCCGCTCTCCATCGTGCCACGCAGGGCCGCCCCTGCGGAAACCCTCCCCGCGATCGCAATGACCCCACTCCTTCGCGCGCGGGCCGTCGCGCCCCGCGAACGCGACGCCGCTCACGCAAAGAACCGCAACAATCGCCACAACCGCCAGCGCTCTCTTCATATAAACGCTTTTCTTCATGTAAATCGTCCTCCTTTTGGTGTGATCGTACTCCGGAAAGCAGGATAACAGGCGGATATGAATAAAATATGGGCGGGGCAGGAAGATATTATGGAGCTCAGGTAAAAGCGAAACATCTTCATATTTTCTCCCCTTTTATATTCTATGATGAGAACGCTTTGGAATGCCTGCAAAATAATGCCTGCAAAATCCTTATCGGGGGTGTTTCGCATGAAACTGCTGATCGTGGAAGATGAGCCCGCCATCGCCGACGTGATCGAAGCTTACGCCTCGCGCGAGGGCTACCGGACACGGTGGGCGGCGGACGGAGAGACCGCGCTCGAACTGTGGAAGAACGAGCCGTTCGACCTCGTGCTGCTGGACCTGATGCTGCCGAAACTCTCCGGGGAGGAGGTGTGCAGACGCATCCGCATGAACTCCGGCGTTCCCATCGTCATGCTGACGGCGCGGGGAAGCGAGAACGACATCATCGCCGGGCTCGACGCCGGCGCGGACGACTACGTCGTCAAGCCCTTCAGCCCCCGTGTCCTGATGGCGCGCATCCGCGCCAACCTGCGCAAAAACGGAGAGACGCAGGGCGATTTGAAAAGCGTCGTGAAGGTGGGATCCCGGATCGAGGTCGATCCGAACCGGGTGGAAATCCGGAAGGACGGACAGCCCATCTCCGTCACGCGCAACGAATTCCTGATCTTCTCGACGCTCGCCACCCCTCCCGTGCGGACCTGGTCGCGGGACGACATCATCCGGACGGCGCTGGGGGACGAATACGACGGGTTCGACCGCACGGTGGACACCTACATCAAAAACCTGCGCAAAAAATTGGCCGAGCCGGGCTATGAAAATGGATGGATACAGACCGTACACGGATTCGGCTATAAAATCGACGACACCCGACCGGAACAGCCATGACGAAACGTTCCCTGCGAACTCACCTGCTGCTCCTGTACGTTTTGCTGGCGCTGCTCTCCGGCATCATCGTACCGATGATCAGTATGCACATAACTCTGGCGGAGTTCAGGGGCTACCTGCGGGAAAGAAAGAAATACGACATTGACGAGCTCGCCGACGCCCTGGTTTCCCTCTATCAGGAGGAGAACGGGTGGGACGAGCGGCGGGTGAGGGACGTTCTGCGTCAGGCCTCGAGGATCCCCATGATGGCCCTGGCGCTTTACGACGTGGACGGACGCAGGATTTTCCCCTCGAGGGGAGGCCCGGCCCACATGAAGACTCCGAACGAGACCTCGACGCGAAGACCTTCGGGAAACGAAGCGCTTCACAACTGGTTCAATAAAATTCCGCTGAAATCCGACGGACAGAGCATCGGCACGCTGATCGTCACCCTGCCGCCCATGCCCGGCAAGGTCGAACTGATGTTCGTGAAGCGCCTCGGGCTGTACGCCGTCGTCGGAGCGATCCTCATGGTCGTGCTGGCCTGCGCGCTGGGGTTTATCGTCGCCGGCGGCCTCAGTCGTCCCGTGCTCCGGGCCGCGGACCGCGCGCGCCGGATCAGCCGGGGCGAATACGACACGACATCGGAGTCGGAAAAACCCAGCGGCATCCGCGAAATGGACGCGCTTTCCGAGAGCGTGGAAGAGCTGGGACACGCCCTGGACGGACAGGAAAAGCTGCGCCAACGCCTGATGGTCGATATCGCCCATGAGCTGCGCACGCCCCTGACCGTGATCAAGTCACAGCTCGAAGCTCTGGCCGACGGCGTATGGGACGCCTCGCCCGAGCGTCTGGAACTCTGCGTTAAGGAGATCGACCGCTTGAGCGAGCTGATCGCCGAGGTCGAACGCCTCTCGAACCTCGAGGGAGAATTTCTGAGCCTCCACATGGAGCCGAGAGACCTCGGAGCGTTTCTGGCGGGAATACTGGACTCCTTTGAACAGCTTTTCGCGCGCTCCGGGGTTACGCTGACCCGAAAGCTTCCGGAAAGGGAAAGGATCACCGTCGGCATCGACGCCGGGCGCTTCCGGCACGTGATCGAGAACCTGCTGTCGAACGCCCTGCATTACACGGAGGCCGGCGGAAACGTGGAGGTCCGTCTCGGTTTTGCGGACGGAAACGCCAGAATAGAGATCGAGGACTCCGGCATGGGCATCGGCCCCTCGGACCTGCCGCACGTTTTCGAGCGCTTCTACCGCTCGGACGCGTCGAGGACGCGCGGCACCGGTGGCCGCGGCGTCGGACTCGCCATCGCGAGGGCCGCGGTCGAGGCCCACGGCGGCGTCATATCCGTGAAGAGCACCCCCGGCAAGGGCAGCCTGTTCACGATAACGCTGCCGCCGGAATGACGCCCCCGCGGGACACGGTTGCTTTATCCGGCAGTAGCGGGATAATAAACCGGTGCCCGGTTTTCGAGTACTTACGTTTGGATATGGGAGGCTGACGGTTGTGAAGTGGAGGGAATTTTCCAAAATCCTGCTTTTCGGGGCAGGGATGGCGGGCGGCGTTGCGGCGGGGCATCTTTTTTATCTCGAACGGTATACTCCGGGAGGGGCGATGTTCGCGCTGACCGCGATGTTTCTGTTTTTTGCGATGACTGACCTGAGCCGTCCCCGGAACGAAAATGCGGCCGACAACTTTTCCGGCTCGAACGACCTGCGAAGGTCCATGATTGAACTTGCGCTGCTGGTGGCGGACGACGCTCTGAACGGCGCGAAAAACATCGGCCGCACCCTGCCGTGCAGCCCGACGGAGCTGTCGAAGCTGGAAGATCGTCTGATGCCGCTTCTGATGGAACTGGACGTTTCCGCGGAGGCCAAAAATCACGTTGCCGAAGAGATCGACAAGCTTCGCGCCCGTTCCCGTCAGGCCGAGGGCCGCAGAGCCCTGAGCGGCGGCAGGTTTTGATCTTCGCGTAAGCGAACCAATGTCAACAGAAACCGAGAAAAATTAACGGGGTCAGGGGACAAGTCCCCTGCGGGGTATGGGGCAGCGCCCCATGGTTTTGGCTTTAAGTTGTTGACATTGGTAAGCGAACGGGCGCGGGAACACGTCCCCCTGCCCCCCTGGTTTTAATGGGGGTTCCAGGGGGGCCAGTACCCTTCCCATTTAAAATTTTAAGGAAGGGGCAGACTCTGAGGCCCAGGGCCGAACGGGCGTGCCCCCCTGGTTTTAAATAAAAAAGCTTGACAGATTCGGAGGCAGGCTCTAGAATCTGCAGTTATTGTTATTCAGTGTTATTACGTACGTTATTCAGCGTTTGATTTTTTGAAAGGAGTGACCTGCAGATGAATGAGTTTTTCCTCAACGTGAGCTTCCTTCTTCTCGTTATTGTGTGGCTTATTCGCGGGTCCTCTGGTGGAGTGGTCGGCGTTTGAGCGCCGTTCTTTCTGAAAAACTCCAAACCGGGACCCCCTGAAAAGGGCCCCGGTTTTTTTTTGGTGTGGAGCGAGAGGCGCAAAAGGAGGGATAAGAACGGATAAAAGCGTCTCGTCTCAAAACAAGGGCTTCAGTGAAGTCAAATTCGAAATACGGAGGGGATTCAACGTGTCGGACAGGTCGAAATGGGGCGTGTGGGCGGTGGCTTTCGTGTGGTTTACCACACATTTTGGCGGAGGTTTCGCCAGTGGTCGCCAGTTGGTGGATTTTTACGTTCAGTATGGATGGTATGCGATTTTTACGCCGCTTATTTCCGCGGGGCTCATTACGTGGGTTCTCTACTGCGCCTGGAGTTTTTCCGTGAAACACGGGGTCTACGATTACCGCAGCTGGAGCGTCGCCTATTATAAGCCTCTGGGGTGGCTCGAGCCCCTTTTCTCGGGCTGCATCGAAGTCATGTACCTGATCATCCTGTTCATGGCCACGGGCGTGGCCTTCTCCACAGGCGGAGAAACTTTGATGCAGCTGGCGCCGGGCCTTTCTTACAACGTGACCACGGTGGGGATCGCGATTTTCATCTTTGCCCTGACGATCTGGGGCGCGGAGACGGTCCGCAAGGCGGCCACGGTCATGGCGGTCCTGATCATCGGGGGAATGCTCGTGATCTACGTCTCGAACCTGGTCGTGAATTTCTCCGCGCTGACCGCGGTTGTCGGAAGCCTGCCCTCGGCTAACGGGGGGTTCTGGCCCGCGATATGGCAAAGCGTCAAATACGCCGGGTTGCAGTGCTCCCTGATCGGAGCCTACACCGCCGTGGCCGACTCCCTGCACGATCAGTCCGACGTGAAAAAGGCGACCTTCATCGGCTTCGTCGTCAACGCGGGCGTCCTGCTTCTGGCCGCCACGGGAGCCCTGAGCCACTATCCGGCGATTCTGGACAAAACGGCGATCCGCCTTCCCATAACGTACATCACCCGGCACGGCGGGGGCGGCGACGCCGGCATGGTCATTTTCTCCCTGGTCATGCTGCTGGCGGTCATCTCGACGGGCGTCGGCCTGATCTACGGCGGGGCGCGGCGCATCTCGACCTGGTGGATGAAGGTCACCGGCGCGACGAGTTCGCGCAAAACGGACATCGCCTCGTCGGCGGTGTACGTCGCGATTTCCTGGTACATCGCGAGCTTCGGCCTGATCCAGCTGATCGCCAGGGGCTATGCCTGGGTGGGGATTCTGTCCACGCCGCTCGTGGTCATTCCGATTATTCTGATGGCGGCGTTTCGCGGCAAACTCGAACGTTCGAAGGCGGCCGTGACAGAGCCCGCTCCGGAGGCGTAAGATTTATATTAATGTTAATAATGTTCCTGCTGAATATTCATGAATTGGAGGTGTCGTTTTGGAGAAAGCTCTGAAAATCGCTGTACTGATCAAACAGGTCCCCGCGACGGAAAACGTCAGAATCGACCCGGAGACGGGGGTCATGATGCGCGAGGGTCTGGAGGTCGAGGTCAACCCTCCGGACCTGCACGCCATCGAGGAGGCCGTCCGAATCCGGGAAAAGTTTCCCGACGCGCGCGTGACCGCCGTCACCATGGGGCCGCCTACGGCCGCGAAGGCCGCGCGGTACGCCATATCCATGGGCTGCGACGAGGGCGTCGTGGTTACGGATCGGGCCTTTGCCGGCTCCGACACGCTCGCGACCGCGACCGTTCTGGCCGAGACGCTGCGCAAACTGGGAAGTTTCGACCTGATCCTGACGGGGGAGCGCGCCACGGACGGGGAAACGGGGCAGGTCGGCCCGGCCGTCGGCTCGCTTCTCGGGGCCTCGGTGCTGACCTTCGTCAGCGGCGTCTCGTTTCAGGACGACCGCATTGTCGCCGAGCGCGCCGTGGAGGGCGGGCACGAACGCCTTTCGGCCTCCATGCCCGCGCTTGCCGTCGTCGTCAAGGAAATCAACGTTCCGCGCCTGTGTACTCTGGGGGGCAGGCTGAAGGGGAAGGGGGCGGAAATCCGCACGCTGTCCTTCGCGGACCTGGGGCTGCCCCGCGAGCGCGTGGGGCTCGCCGGGTCGCCGACGAAGGTCGTCAAAGTCGCCTATCCGCAGGTGACGCGCAAGGGGCGCAGGGTCTCCGCCGCGGAGAACTTCGACGGCGCGATGCAGACCCTCGAACAGTTTCT
>JAISSA010000018.1 GCA_031273365.1 Synergistaceae bacterium | reverse complement strand
GGAGGGTGGCGCGATGAAGAAGGGAAATTTCCATCCTTACGCGGGGATCGCGATTGTGGGGTGGTCGTTGGCTTACGTGTACACTCGCATCGCGCTCCAGCACTTTTCGGCGTATTCGCTGGGGTTTCTGCGCTATTTTTTCGCCTCCGGCGTGCTCGCGCTCATCGTCGCGTTGCTCAAAATCAAATTGCCGGAGAAAAAGGACCTCGGGTTGTTTCTGGCATCGGGAACCCTCGGCTTCGCTCTCTACGTGGTGGTGTTCAACATCGGCTCCGCGGCCGTGACGAGCGCTACCGGAAGCGTCATCATATCCGCCGCCCCGGTCATAACAGCCCTGCTCGCGCGCGTTTTCTACGGCGAGAGGCTGAACGCGCTTCAATGGCTCGCCATCGTGGTCGAGTTCGTCGGCGTTACGGTCCTCGCACTGGGAAACGGGACCTTCGTGCTCAACCTCGGCGTTCTCTGGCTGTCGCTGGCCGCGCTGTGCCTTGGGAGCTACAGCCTGACCCAGCGTAAACTGACCCGCTCCTATACGGCCTTTCAGTCATCCGCTTTCAGCATCTTCGCGGGGACCCTCGTGCTCTCGGTATTTGCGCCATCGTCGATGAGGGAAATCGCCGGGGCCTCGTCCAACCACCTTTTCGCCCTGGCGATGCTCGCCGTGTTTCCCAGCGGAATCGCTTACATCGCATGGTCAAAGGCGCTCTCGATAGCGGACGACATGTCTTCCGTGAGCAACTACATGTTCCTCACGCCCTTTGTGGCGGCGCTTCTGGGGTTCATCATCGCGGAGGAAGTTCCGGACGCATCGACGCTTCTCGGAGGCACGATCGTCCTGGGAGGGGTGCTGCTGTTCAACGTCGGGAATCAGCACCCGTAAAGATTGTAGCATGGGTTGACTGTCGACGAGGCCGCAGACCCGGTCTGCGACGTGGAATATACTCGGAGCGGCGAGGCCGGCCTCCTGTCGCCGGGAAAACCTCACCGCACAGTTTCTTACCTGTCTATTGCGAACAACTGCCGTGATGCCGGCCGCGAACACGAAAACAATCGGCCTCTCCGTGGTCGTGTCCATGCCGCGACGGGAACGACATTCCCTGACGACAGCCATGCCCTCTCTCTCCGCCGCCCCTGCAAAGGCGGCGATCAGAATGCACGTCATGCAGGTGAGCGTGCCCGCCTTCATGGGGGTCGAAATCTGCCGCGTTATCTCCAAACTCCTTCTCCATCGAGGCCATGATGCGGTCGAGATATTCACCGAGCGTCGCCTGTTCGTCCGCTGTGAAGCAATCAAACAGGCCGTCCAGGTGTGATTTGCCCTCCCCGGCGACGTTCGCGGCGTTTAGCCCCTCTTCAGTCAGTTTAATGTCCAGAACGCGATGATCGCTCTCGGAAGGAGTTCGAGTGATGTAACCACCGCGCTCCAGTTTTATCAACAGTTCGCCCATGGATTGAGGACGCATGTCCAAAAGAAAAGCGAGGTCCTTCTGGCTGATCTGCGGCTGCATTTTCAGCAGAGCCAGAATCCTTCCCTGCCCGCGATGCGGGTCCCCCATTGGCCCATGCCTGCTGTGGCTATACTGGTGATGCCTGTGCAGCAGCCACATGGCGCGCGCGAATTTCCTGAAAAGCTCTGTGTTGTTTTCCATTGTCTTCCTCCAATTTTCAGAAAGCAAATTTATAAGGTACCTTATATAAATTATATTACCGGTACCTTCTTAATTTGTCAATACTTCCGCTGTCTTTTTTTCATCTTCTGATATTTCCCGCGAGATTGAGCATTATCAACGCAATGTCAACAATCGAGAAAAATTAACGGGGTCAGGAGACTGAGAAAAATCCCCTGCGGGGTTTTTGCCGGGGGCGGAGGTCCATGTTTTTGGCTTGAGTTGTTGATATTGATTATCGACGGCTGATTCCCACATTCATACAGGTCCCGCATCACTCCTGACGAATGTGGGTGCAATTTTGGAGTCACTGCTGAAAGTTCCGGGGGTTAAGGGCGGTTTAAACGGGTTCGCCGGTCAGTGCACGATCTCCGTCCTGCAGGTGCAGTCCGCGCGCTCTCCTGCGTGGACGGGGACGCCGTCGACCAGGGGAGGGTTGTTCCACGGAACGAAACGCCCCTCCAGGCTTTTGTGCCGCGGACAGCCGCTCCGCCAGATGTAGCCCATCGAACCCGCTTCGACGGCATAGCGTTTTTTGACCTCGAAACGTTTTTCCGCCCCCCGACCGTCGTCGCGTTCCTCAGCGCCGCGGGACGCAAAGGGATCGCCTCTTTGCATCCGTCCCGCGCCGAAGACGCGTCTGAGGAGACGCGTGAAAAAGGAAAGAAAAAGGAACCATAAAATCAGGCGGCCTATCGTGCATCGCTCCTTTTGCCGGGCTCCCCTAAAGGACGTATTCCTCCAGGTTTTTTCGGGTTGCCGTCAGGTTTTCCGTCTTCCAGGAAAGCCACGCTCTGCCCTCCGCCGTCCGCTGCCGCACCTGGCTGAAGGCGGCGCCTCCAAAAGTCTGGCGTCGCTCCACGCTTTCCCTGAAGGTCAGAAGGGGGAGAAGGTCTTCGTCCACCTCGGGCAGCTGCTCCCGCCACTCCGGCAAACTCAGGTCCGCGAAACGCCTGTTCGTTTCGATACAGTATTTGACAAGCCTGCCGACCTTCCAGTGCGCGTCCCGGAAGGGCATTCCCCTCCGGACAAGGTACTCCGCCACGTCGGTCGCCAGGGCAAACCCCCTCTCCAGTCCGGCGAGGGCCGCCGCTTCGTCGACGTCCGTACCCGCAATCAGGGGGACAAGGACCTCCAATACCCCTCCAATGGTGTTCAGGGACGCGAAAAGCCCCCGTTTATCTTCCTGCAGGTCGCGGTCATAGGTCATGGGAAGACCCTTCATCGTTATCAGAAGGTCCAGCATATGGCCCACAACCTGCCCCGTTTTGCCCCGTATCAGCTCCGGGACGTCGGGGTTCTTTTTTTGCGGCATTATGCTGGAGCCTGTGCAGAAGGAATCGGGAAGCTTCAGCCAGTTGAATTCCTGACTGGAAAAAATGACCAGGTCCTCGGAAAGCCGGCTCGCGTGGATGGCGAAGAGGGCGGCAAAATGGTGGTAGTCCGCCATATAATCCCTCTGCGCTATCGAGTCCATACTGTTGCGGGTCGGCCGGTCAAACCCCAAAAGCCGGGAGGTCATCTCCCGGTCGAGGGGCAGCGTGGAACCCGCAAGAGCGCCCGCGCCCAGAGGGCACTCGGAAAGCGAGGAGAGCGCGAATTCGAGCCTCCCGTAGTCCCGCAGAAACGACTCGAACCACGCCATCCAGTAATGGCCCATGGAGACGGGCTGAGCCTGCTGGAGGTGCGTGTAGCCCGACACGACGATATCCGCGTGCTCTTCGGCTCGATCGAGAATCGCGGCAAACAGCGCGAGCAGGGCCTCCTGCAGGTCGAGCAGACAATCCCTCAGGTAAAGCCGCACCGTCGTCGCGATCTGGTCGTTGCGGCTCCGCCCGGTGTGGAGTTTTGCCCCGACCGGACCAAGCAGCTCCGTCAGACGGCTCTCGATGTTCATGTGCACGTCCTCGAGCCGCTCCGAGGGCTGAAAGTCTCCCCTGCGAATTTCTTCGCGGACCGCGCCAAGGCCTTTCTCGATCTGTTCGACTTCGTCGTTCTTCAGCAGTCCCACCGCCCCCAGCATTCGCACGTGGGCGATGCTGCCCCGGATATCATGCTCGTAAAGCCGCCAGTCAACGTCCAGAGACTGCGTAAACTTCAAAACCACCTGCGCCGTATCTTCCTTAAAGCGTCCCTGCCACATCGTCTGCCCCTTTCCTTAAAACGGCGCCTCCGCAAAATTCATACGTGCCGCCACAGTCCCCTTTCAGCCCGTTTTCCCCGAGCCATGCCCCTCCGGGATGATACCCGAACGCCAGCCAGGACGCGGTCTGAAGATGGATACATTTTACATGAACGACGCGGGGCTCCCGATATCGAATGCCCCCCACGCCGGCGCCGCGAAGACGTTCGTACAGCCGGGGTCTGCAGCGGCGTAAAAAACGCGACGTCGCGTCGGACAACAGCCCGAGGCGCAGCCGCTGATGGGCCATGTTGAAGGGAACCCACTCCGAGGGCGCGTTGCGCTCTATCCAGGCTTCCAGCTTCGCGACTCCTCCACGGGACTCGACCGCGCCGGCAGCCCGGACGAGCCAGGGGCATGTCAGCCAGAACGAGGTTGGGAAGGGAAGAAATTTCTGAAGCGGAGAACAGACGACCACTCTCGGACAGCCAAAAGGACAGCGACTGGCTGTCCCCGATATGAGAGCGGAATCGAACCTGCGTTCCCGCATCTGACGCGCAATAACCGTCGAATCGCTTTTTCGTAAAGGTTCATAAAAAAAAGGGAGGCTTTTCCCCCCCGGAAACACCGAACGCAAAACATACCCCTTTTAGTTGTCTGATTTCAATTTTTAGGCTTGCTGCCTGGTTTTTTCCTGCCAGATTTCGAGGAGTTCAGCTTACTGTTGAGGTCCGCTATCTTGGATTCACTGAGTTTCAGGAAAGAAGCCATTTTCTTCTCAAAACTATCCTTGTCTTCCTTCGTAACAGGGACCTGGATCACGGGACGCTCTTCCACCTTTTTCAACGAAAGATCGATGCGTCCCTTTTCATCGATCTTGATCACCCGAGCCTTGACGGTCTGCTGTAACGAGAGAATATCCTCGACCTTTTTCACAAAATTGAAAGAGAGCTCGGAGATATGCACCATTCCTTTCTGTCCCGTCGAAAGCCTCATAAACGCTCCATAGGGCATAATCTGCTCCACCGTGCATTCGGTCAGATCGCCCACCCGAACCGAAGAAGTCTCTGCCTTCTTCTCCTCAGCCATTGGTATTACGAACCCCCCATTATATTTTAGAGCCATGAGCTCTTAGGTTACAGCGCAAATAAAAAGAAAACAGAATCAGGAGCAGAATCAGCTCCATCGCCATTCCAGATTCTCGTTTCTGCCCATATGTCTGTACAGGTACAACCCGCTGGCGTTGAAATGCCTGCTCTGCGGATTATACCAGATTAAAAGGGTTCCCTGTTGTTTGTTCAACGTCGATTTTACAATCGCTTCTTCTATGAGAGGGCCGAACCAGGCTAAAATGACCTCTCCTTCCTTTCTGGGGCGAACCCGCTGCCACTGCAGGCGACTCGATCGTTCCTGGGGGAGAACTTCCACTCGCTTTTTATCGGACCGGGCAGTCGTCTTCAACCACGAAACGGTGTGCGTCCCAATCTCTCCCGGCGCGTATCGGGCGATCTTCGAACCCCTGGCCTTCACGAACTGAGCGGCGAAACGGAACCCCCGGTTCGAACAGGCGACGCCCGAGAAGGTGAAAAGCGTCGAGCCCACCACCTGCATTTTCGTGCGAACCGGGCAGGTCGCGATCACCCGCTTCGAGGAAAAAACCTGAGGCGCGGCCACCACGCAGCCCAGGTTTTTCACCCTCACTCTGCCCAGAAAGTGGCGGGAAAAGTAGTCCCGTATATCCTGTCCGATCGTGCCCACGCCTATTCCTCCGCCAGAGACGTCAGGGCCTTCTGGATGCGTCCGAAAGGCTCCAGAAGCTCCATCGTTCTGGCCGCTTCCACCAGTATTCCGGCGATCTGTCGAACCTCGTCCTCCCTCGTCTGTTCGGGAAAGGCCACGCGCAGAGGCGCACTGACGGAGTCGGCCTGAACCATATAGACGCCGCTCTCTCCCAAATTTTCCACCTCCCCGACTGCCTCCATCGGCGAACGGCTCGATGAGGAAAGAAACAGCGACTTCCCCTTCGTCTGCGACCTCAGGGGGGCCACGAGGTCGGGCTCTCTGCATATCCATAACGTCGGTTTGACCTCGACGGCTCCGATAAGGCTTTCCAGAATGAGCTCCTCCCGCAGGTAGACGTCGAGAGCGTTGCCATACAGAATACGCTCGAGACGCGAGGGCCTGACCGGGTCCGTGTAGCGAAAGTCCATCGGGATCCCTCTGAAATCCACCACCAGCGAGGCTCCCCTGAAAAGCCCGTCGGCCTCGTCGATTGCTATATACCCCAGGCTGCTGCCTGTAACGGCCACGAAACCACCTCCACGGCGAGGGGACACGCGCCCCTGCCCTCCTGAATCTGAACGGTTGCCTTATGCGTAAAAATCGAAGCTTTTCGGTTTATCCTTTTCTCCTGAAACGCTCTTTTCAGCATCTTCATCCTCATCCTTCATAAAAGAATCCCGACGGCCGGAAAAAGACTGCCGCTGTTCCTGACGACGGCGCTCCTGCTCGTCTTCTTCCCTGCGTTTCACCTTTTGGGGTTCCGCAGCGGCGAGACCAGCCTGAACCATCTGTGTACGCTTCACGCTCTCCTGAGCGACTTCCTGCCCCTGACCGGTCTGCTGGGCAGCAGCCAGGGCTTCTCTGGAAATCTGAGCGCTGTGCTCGATGTTGAAGTGCGCCAGTTGAAGATTTACAGGCTGAAGCATAACATCATCACCGATCCTTTCGGTTCTTCCCTGCCCACAGGGGACTCGGTCCCCTGTGCCCGTTAAGCTTCCCTAAACGTCAAAGGGCTTCAGGCGAACTTCCCCGCCTTCGGAAATGAAGGCCGAAAATTTAAGCACTTCGCGCACCATGTAAACGGAACCTCTGATGGCGATGCTGACGCCGGGATAGCAAACGCCTTTGACACGAACCACGCCTTTGGATTTGCTGAGTTCCAGGCGTTCTTCCAGCACCTTCAGTTCAGATTCCATCGCCTTCAGTTCCCCCTGCAGCTGAAATCTGGATTTCGTGCCCGTCACCAGCAGGGCGCGTTTCCCCTCGTCCAGTGCGCCCGCGGCGTCCTGTTTCTTCAAAAAGCTGAGGTTCGCGTCCAATTTATCGATGTTCTCCCTGTTCCGGGCGATCTGCGTCTGCAACTCCTTGCGACGCTCCATCTGCGCCGGCGGGAGGCCGACGATCACTTCCGTCTTCGTTCCCATTTCACTGCCGAGGGTCTGACACACGACCTCGAGCCCGGCCTGAATTTTGCCCCCGGCAATCTGGGATTTTTGTCCCCCGAGCACCGTCACCGAATTTTGGGCCGACACCTCGCTGTGGAATATCGCGTTTTTAATTTTTACGTCCCCCTGGCTGCGAATATTGGCCTGATCCGCAAAATCCGCCAGGACGTTCCCTCCGGCGAGGATATGGCCCTTGCCCATCCCCCGCACTCCGCCCATTATGACGATGTCGCCGACGCTCTCCACATGGGCGCCCTCCACCATCTCCCGAATTTCTATGTTTCCGCCGGCCACGACCTGAAAGCCTTCCCTCACCGAGCCCCGTATTTTCACGCTGCCCATGAAATTGATGTTGCCGACGCTGAAGTCCACGTCGTTCCTGACCTCCAGCTCGGGCAATACCACAAGTTTCCCGTCTTTTCGCGAAAGTCGCCCGTCGATGGAGGCGCGAAGAGAAAGCCCGTCTTCCGAAACTTCAACCCCGCTGCCGATGAGAAACGAGGCATCTTTTCCCGCAACGGCCCGAATGACGGTCCCCAGAACCGACATCCCGTCCTCTCCTGCCGTCGCCGGATGCTTCACCGCGATTTCCTGTCCCTTCACGACGTTGACGAAGACGCTTCTCGTTCTGTAGTCTACTTTCTGAGCTTCCTCATTGACCTCCGGCGTTTTGTCGGGGTCGAGCAGCAGCTCGATTTTCGCATGTTCTCCATTCCGGGGTTCCCTGCCCCGGGCGACCGTCACGGCCTCTCCGACGATTTTTAAATTCACCAGTTTTTCAATGACGTCCTTTTCGATCCCAAATACGACTCCCTTGCGCGTCAGAGCGTCCACAATCTCCTGTTCGCCCGGCCAGGGGCTGAGAAAGAAAGGAGCTTCCAGAACAACCGAGGCGTTCAGAGCGTTTTTATCCACCTGAACGACAATTTCCAACGCCTTTTCTCCCTCCGGGTCGCGCTCCGCAACTTTCCATCGAGTACGGTTTTTCTGGCGCACAAACTCCTCCACGGCCTTTTCGTCATATTTTCGGACGCCTTTAGACCTCAGGAAGGCAACCACGGTGTTCCATGTCAAATCATCGCTCAACGCCGAAATCCATACGCCTCTGGAGTCAGCCTCGATTTTCAAAGTCTCTTCTGCCACCCCCGACACCTCCCTTGCGACCGGGCTTTTATTCCGAAATATCCCCCTTGCAGATCACGCCAAATCACTGGTCAAAAATTACCTGCCCAAAGTCACTGCCCGAAAATTTCCTGCCGGTCACTGCACCAGCAACGCCCTCAGTTCGGCGATCGCTCTGCCGTGAATCTGGGAGACCCGGGACTCCGTAACGCCCAGGATACGTCCAATTTCCTTCAGGGTCAGTCCCTCGTAATAATAAAACGACAGGACCTGCATCTCTCTTTCCGGCAACCGTTTCAGGGCTTCCGCGATGCGGCTGACGTCGTCCTGATTTTCCAGAACCGAAACGATGCCCTCGGATTCGTCGGCAAGCAGTCCGTCGAGGTTGACGTCTCCATCTTCGAGGGATATCACCTCGTCGAGGGAGACGATATAGCTGCGGCTGGACAGTTCGAGCGTCTCCCGATACGTTTTTTCATCCACGCCCATTTCCTTTATAAGCCACTCGTCGGTCAGCCTGCCTTTGTCCTGCAGCACCTTTTCCATTGCTCTGTTCAGCTTTTGAAGTTTTTCGCGACCTGTTCTGGAAATCCAGTCATATTTGCGTAACTCATCCAAAACAGCTCCCCGAATTCGGGGCACGGCGAAAGTCTGAAAGGAAAACCCCCTGGCCGGATCGAATCTGTCAATGGCGTCGAGAAGCCCAAAAACTCCAAAACTCAGAAGGTCTTCATAATCGAGTCCCGATGGAGCCGAGACAGCCATACGACCAACCACGTATCTGATGAGAGGGAGGTATCGCCTGACGATTCTTTCCTTGTGTTCCGCCACAGGGTTTCTGCCGTATTCACGCCAAAGTTCGGCATCAGGGATCTCTGGACCCAAGGAATATTCCCCCCTCTCCTATATATCCGCCTTGCCCTTACCCAAAGTTTTTATCGTCAGCATCCACGTGTCCGTCGAAAATTCGACCGTTCGTCCCTTGTTTCCTCCGGTATCGGAGGCGACCAGCGCAATGCCCGTCTTTGCCAGAAGCGCCGTGGTTTCCTTTACGTTGCGGGAACCGACGGCAAGGAAATCCGTTGGCGCGTCCGGCAAGGCGAACATCTGAGCTCCCCCCGCGATCTTGGCCTTCATCCTCGCCTTCGAAGCTCCCTTTTTTATCATCTCGTCAATCACGGCAGGAACGGCGGTATCCGCAAATTTGCCCACTTTCTCGGTCGATTTGGCGCCGCGGCTGTCGGGCAGCATAATATGCGCCATTCCCGCAATTTTAGCGACGGGGTCGAAAATCACAAGTCCGATACAGGATCCCAGTCCAAGAGTTATAAGCTTTGCCGGCGCACTGACGACCACGAGATCTGCCATCCCCACATGATAGGTATTTTCCATGATCTACAAAACCTGCAGCTTTCTCAGAAGAAGCTCCAGTGCTTCGGGATCCGGCAACATGATGATGTTGCCGGAAATGCTGCGCTCGCCATCACCTACCCGCAGTTCCGTGTTGACCAGCAGCGCCATCTCTCCCATTTGTCCGAAAATAGAGGCGACCACCTCCAGAATAGACGCCAGCATGTCGTGAGCCACGCCGGGAACGGAGATCTGGTGCTTCGTTCCAATCAACATATTGATCGCGTTCAGAAAAGAACTCAGAATGATGTTCCCTACTTCGGAAAGAGCGCTGTCCAACATCTCCTGAGGCATCTCAGCGGGAAGAGAATCCCCAAACTGCTGTTTCAGCAAAAGATTGACCATCATGGCAGAGTCTTCTTCGTCCTGTATAAAAATCAGGCTGCAACCGAATTCGCCGAGCGAACGGACAAAAACGGCCGCCACCAGCGCATCGGGATCTCCGTAATACTCCGCCAGCGAATAAATGGACACCAGATCCGCTCTTGGAACATCCATGTCGATCATGCAGGACAGAAGCTTGGAAAGAGCGGTGGCCGCGTTGCCCGTTCCTATGTTGCCGACTTCACGAATGGCATCCAGTTGCAGGTTGTTGAACGAACTTAGATCCAGCATAACCGTCTCCTCTTCATCTATTCGTCAACTCTTTGTCGTGTACAGCGATGCCACATCCAGAATAAGAGCCACATTGCCGTCTCCCAGTATCGTCGCGCCGGCAATGCCCCTGATCTTGGACAAAAATCTTCCCAAAGACTTGATGACGATCTCCTGCTGCCCAATCAGGGCGTCAACGATGAATCCGATCTTATTTTTACCGATTTTGACCACCACGACCGGGTACTCGTCCCGATGGGACTCCTCCACCACAGTGCCGAGAACATCCCCCAGATCGCTCAGCGAAAGCACCTCGCCGCGCAACAGCGTCGCGGGAGAACCGTGGACCGTCTTGATGTTTTCCCGCTTGACCAGGATGGTCTCCTCGACGTTTTCCAGAGAAATCGCGTACGTTTCGTTGCCAACCTTTATCAGCAGGGACAAAACGATCGCCAGCGTCAGCGGCAGCCGTAAATAAACGCTTGTACCCATCCCCAGCCGCGAGACCAGATCCAGCTGGCCCCCCAGAGCCTCCACCCTGGTTTTTACGGCATCCATCCCGACGCCTCTGCCCGATATGTCCGTTATGGCCTCCGACATGCTGAATCCGGGCAAAAGCACGATCTGTATGATCTCTTCGTCCGACATGGCCGCCGCGTTTTCCTCCGTCAGGATGCCCCGTTCTACGGCCTTCTTTTTTATTTTGGCGGGATCCATCCCCGCGCCGTCGTCAGTCACCTCGATAATGACGCCGCTTCCCTCCTGATAGGCCGAAATTCTCAGCGTTCCCTTTTCCGGCTTGCCGACAGCTCTGCGGTCTTCCCTCGTCTCGATGCCGTGGTCCAGCGAATTACGGATAAGATGAACCATCGGGTCGCCTATCTCGTCGATGACGGTCCGGTCCAGCTCCGTATCCTGCCCCTCCAGCACAAGCTCGACTTCCTTGCCCAGGTTCTTCGAGAGGTCGCGTATCAGCCTCGGGAAGCGGTCAAACGTAAAAGAAACGGGAACCATGCGAAGTTTCGTCACCAGCTCCTGGATATCGCCCGATATGCGCCCCAGCTGCGACAGCGGCTCGTCGAACTCCCGGAGGCGGGCCTCCTGCACCAGTCTCTCGATGCGTGCCCGTCCAATGACGAGCTCTCCCACCAGGTTCATCAGCTTATCCAGACGTCCAATATCGACGCGCACCGTCTGATTCGCCTTTTTTGACTCCGTTCGGGACAGGCCGACCGGCGCCATGGGGTGGACCGGCGCCGGTTCGTGCACCGCCGGCGTCTCCGGGGCGCGCGCGTCCTTTTTCGCCGTCGAGGGCGGCGCGGCCTCCTCTTCCTGCTTCAATTCATCCTGCTTCAATTCTTCCAACTCCACGCTCGTGATGTCGCTGATCCGGGTAATCGCGCTTTTAATTTCGTCCGGGTTCTGCTGCGAGGCGATGACGATCGTGAAGTCCGCTTCGAATTCTTCGTTCTCCAGGGCTTCCACAGAGGGGTCTGCCTTGATCACGTCCCCGAACTCCTCGAGCCGGTTGACGACCATATAAGCACGCGCCGCCTTCAACAGGCAACTGTCGCTGAGAAGCACGTGGATCGCAAAAACCCTCATCCCGATGCACTCGGCTTCCTCGACCCATTCTTCTTCCTGCTGCGTCAGAGGGGCGTCCAGCGTGCCTCGCCCCTTTGCCGGCATTCGCGGCGCGGCCCCGGACGGAGCCGCGTCCATATTACGCAGCGAAGCCACCAGCTCGGAGACGTCCGGATGGGCGTCGTCTCCGCCTTCACGAATGGAATCCACCATGGCCTGCATGGAATCGAGGGAAGAGAACATGAGATTCATATCAGAATCGTTGAGGTGATGGGTTCCCTTTCGAGCCGCATCCAGTCGATCTTCCAAAGCGTGCGTGAGCCCCGCCATTTTCTCGAAACCCATGGTCGCCGACATGCCCTTCAGCGTATGGGCTGAACGAAAAATCTCGTTAATGACATCCATGTTGGCGGAATCCTTCTCCAACTCCAGCAAAAGATCGTCCAGCCGCTGCAGATTATCGCCCGCTTCGTCCAAAAAAGCCCCCAGGTACTGACTCATATCCATTTCAGTCATGGTCCATCATCCCCAAACTCGTGAATTCCAATACTTATACGTTTTTTCGCGTCAGCATCTATGCTCTTATACTTTTCAAAAGCGCGTCGGGAATTTCCGACAGAGGAAGAAGATCATCCACCACGCCGGCTTCCACAGCCGCCTTCGGCATTCCGTAAACGACGCAGGTTTCCTGAGATTCCGCTATAATATAGGCCCCTTTCGCATGAAGAGCAACAGCGCCTTCCGCACCATCGCGCCCCATACCCGTCAGAATGACGCCGATCACCTTACCTCCGAATTCATCCGCTGCACTTAGAAACATTATATTCGCAGAAGGTTTAACAGACAACACCGGAGGCGCATCGGAAAGCGAGCAACAGGGAACGCCGCCCCTGCGCTTCACGATCAGATGAGCGCCGCCCGGCGCGATGACGACAAGCCCCGGCTTCAGCTCCATTCCTTCCCTGCCCTCCACGACGGACAGGTCGGAAAGCGAGTTGAGCCGTCGGGCGAAGGACGCCGTAAAGTCTTTGGGCATATGCTGGGTAATCACCACAGGAAGAGGGAAATTTCCGGGCAGCCTCGACAAAAGCTGCTGCAGCGCGACAGGGCCTCCGGTGGACGCCGCTACGGCGACGATGTCGCGCTTCGCCCCTTTGGGGACTGCCCCCGGAAACACCCTGCGCAGCTGCTCCGCCGCCGGAGAATCTTTTTTCGCCGGCACGCGTACCCGCGCTGCGCTGGCCATGACGACCTTGGAGATAAGCTCGGCGCCCACTTCCTTAATATCCAGAGAAATGGCCGAGGAGGGTTTTGCGACAAAATCGACGCAGCCCAAAGCCAGCGCCCGAAGCGTCGTCTGTGCCCCCTCCTGCGTCAGGCTGCTGACCATTATGACGGGAGTGGGCCGCTCTTTCATCATCTCTTCCAGCATCGTCAGCCCGTCTTTTTTGGGCATCTCCACGTCCAGCGTCACCACGTCGGGCGACAGCGCCCTGAGCTTATCGAGTCCGTCCACCCCGTCCCGTGCCGTAGCGATAACCTCTATACGCGGATCTCCGTTCAGAATATCCCCCAGCATCCTTCGCATCAGGGCGGAATCGTCCACAATGAGCACTCTGATCTTCGACTCACCCATAAGCGTCAACCTCGCGTCATAAGTTCCTGCTGCCTGATGTAACCGCCCAGGATTTTTTCGGTGGACGTCGTCAGGCCTTCATACGCAACTCCCACCTCGAAAGATCTCTCATGCTTTTTCAATATCTTAACCATCCTGGCAATGATAAAAAAGGTTACGCTACTGACGGTCAGTTGCAGAATGTACCTGCCTCCCTCGATGCAGAAGACGGACTGAGTGTCCTTCATCGTAATCCCGGCCCCTCCCAGGCTTACGTCCGAAATACGGACAGAAAACCACTCCTTTGGGGGAAGCGACGTTTTTTCCGGCACATCCGCGTCGCACCCGAGAAAAAAGGCCTCTGTTTTTATGGCGGAGGGGACCCTGACGAACATCCTGCGCTGCACCTTTTCCAGAACGGTCGACAATTTCAGCCACAGAAGGGGAAACGCCACGTTGATCGTGCTGCGCAAAGCCAGAACCGTCGCCTGATAAAAGCCGCTGCCGGCGTCCACCTTCATCAGAAGCTCGGTGCTTCGGAGCGCGGGCAGCAGGGCCCCTCTCAGCATGGGGTGGGCCACGGCCAGCTGCTCATTCTCCAGTTCTTCGATACGTGAAGGATAACTCCCTTTATACAGGCCTGAGGTGATGATCAACTCTACCCTGGAACCGACCAATTCTTCAAGTATTTTTCGAGACTGTTCGAACTCCGTACTCATGCTCATCTCTCCGTAAAATGTTTTCGGGTCAGCCTGAAAAAAAATGCCTTTAAACCCCGCGACGAACCGGCGCCTGTAATGCCCCTCTCAGACGTTCCCAAAAGCGTCTGCACAAGCTTTCTGATGCATTCCGAGGCGCGGGATGCAGGGTAAAGCTGGTAAAAGGGTTTTCTTATGCGCACGGCCTTTCCGACCAGATCGTCATTTACAATACAGCCGATATAATTGATCGAAAGTCCCAGAAACTGATTTGCCGCCTTGCGGATCCTGCTGGCAACCTCGAAGCCCTCCTCCTCGCTGTTCGTCATGTTCACCACGAAGGCGATATCGGTCCTGCCGCCGACCTTCGGCGACGCCCTCAGGGTTTTCAGGACGCCGTAGGCATCCCGTATGGAGGTGGGCTCCGGCGTCGTGATCAGAATCGCGGTGTCGGCCGCCAGCGCGAAGGAGAGGACGCCTCTGTGAATGCCCGCCCCCGTGTCGACGATCAGGATATCGGCCCGGTCTTCCAAAGTGGCCAGGCTGTCGATCAGCTCCGACAGACGCGGCTCGTCCAGATCCGCCAGCTCCCGAATTCCCGACCCTCCCGGCAAAATCCAGACGTTGGGGACGAACTCGATGAGAACGTCGTCCATCTTTTTGCTGCCGTCGATCAGGTGCGTAAGGTTGTACCTGGCGGTAATGCCGCAGAGCATATCGATATTGGCCAGACCAAGATCCGCGTCCAGAAGGACGATTCTCTGATCCTGTTCGGCCAGGGCGCAGGCCAGATTGAGAGAGAGGTTGCTCTTGCCCACGCCTCCCTTCCCGCTGAGAACGGCAAGAGTCCTCATGTTTCCCGCGGTGCGGCTCTCCTGCCTGTGAAGCTCCACGATGCGCCGCAGCTCCTTCGCCTGATCGGAAAACGTCATATCAGTTTGGTTCATGACGCGCCCTCTCGTTTTCGCCGCCCAGAAGCAACTCCGCCAGACGCGCCCCGGAGGCCACCTCGATGTCGTTCGGCACGTTTTGCCCCGTGGTAAAAAAGGAAATGGGCCGATCGAGGACCGGCAGCACACTGAAAAGGGCTCCGTAACTTATCGTTTCATCCAGTTTGGTGAAAATCACATGCGAAACCGGCACGATGGACATGCGCTCGACGACGTCCAGCATGTCCCTGTATTTCATGTTGGCGGCCAGAACCAGATGCACCGCGTCGGGCTTGAAAACGTTGTAGAGGGTTTCAAAAGCCTCGAGGTTTTTGCGGTCCCTCGGCCCGCGCCCAGCCGTGTCCAGCAGAATGAGCTCCGCGTTCGCGTGAGTCTCCAGAATGCCCGCGAAATTTTCCGCCTCGAAGATGACCTCGATGGGAACCCCAAGTATTCTGGCGTAGGTTCGAAGCTGATCCACGGCAGCTATCCTGTAGGTATCGCTGGTCAGCAACAGGACGTTGCGATGTTTCCACAAAGCCTGAATCGCGGCCAGTTTGGCGATGGTCGTCGTCTTGCCCACTCCCGTGGGGCCAAGCAGCATGACCTTGCGCCCGCCCATGGCGTCGCCCGGCAGGCTGGAGGCGCAATGAATTCTGGACGCCAGCCATTTTTCGAAAGGTTCCCTGCCCTCTTTCATGCGATACTCTTCCACCAGCCGCCGGGCATAATCGGCCTCCACCTCCGAGGCGATCAGCTTTCGGCAAAACTCATCCGACTCGATCTCCCCGTAGTTTCTCGACATGGTCGTCAGGACCCCGGGAAGGCCTGCCTCAAAAGTCCGGCTCCCCACAAAATCCATGCTGTCAGAGCTCTTCCTCGTTCGGTCGAGGTGCGACAAAACCGTGTCGAGGCGTCTCGAAAGCTCTTCGACTTCCTCTCGAAGCTTGCGGTTCTCCTTGTCCTCCGTCGGCATTTCCTGTCGGGAAACGGTTTCGAGCCCCTCCCGGGAAAGGTGCACGCTGTCGAATTCCTGCGCCTCCCTGCGGATTCCCTGAGGCGAATAAATGATCTTCGCTCCGTCCTGCACCCCTTTTTGCCGGGCGGACAGCTGTTCGGCCGCGACCGCGGAGCCCGAAAGGCCGTTCGACGTTTCCGCCGCCTGCTTGAACTCCAGCAGCTTCTGAAAAGCGACCAGCCTTTCACGGGCTACGGCGTCATCCTTTCCTTTGTCCTTTGCCTTCTCTTCCTTCGAGTCGTCCTGCAGAATGCCAGCTGAAACCATCAGGACATTTTTCTGGAAAAAGCCTAAAAAACCGCCCATCCGAACCTTCCGAGTGGATAAAATGACGGCGTCCTTTCCGAGCCGCTCGCTGGCCAGCCTCAGGGCGTCCGCGTCATCTTTGGCTTCAAAGCTGATCTTATTGACAACCCGCATTTATTCCACCATTCCCACCGTTTTAATTTGGATTCCATGAGCGATCTCGTTGTAAGATACCACAAAAATATTGGCGATGGACCCTTCGATCAGCCGTCGCACGATGAGGCGAACGTTGGGATG
>JAISSA010000282.1 GCA_031273365.1 Synergistaceae bacterium | reverse complement strand
GGCAAACTCAGCGAGGAAGTCGTGTTCGATATAATAAAAATACTTTTCGACAGCCGCGGCGAAATCGGCAGCGCCCTGTCGAAGAACGACGGACTGAATCGCGACGCGGCCGTGGAGGGTATTCCCATACCCCTGCACCCCGGGGCGGAGAAGTACTTTTTCGCAAAGTAGTCTGCGCGCCTGCCCAATTTTGACAATCCCTCGCCCTTAATGTTCAAACCCTTTTGGCATAAATAAAATCCCCCTCTCGCCGCTGTGGGGTCGAGAGGGGGATTTTGCTGGTGTTTTGTCCGTTTTACGCTCCCCTGCGGACGATCTCCTTATCCCGGAAAATCTACCTCGGCAATGCCAAATGAACCTTTATCGCATCCTCGACGGCTTGCATGTCGGTCTTTGAAAGCGTATCGATCTGATTTTTCAATCTCGACTTGTCAGCGGCCATAATCTGATCGGCCATCGCCTTGTTGTTCCGGCCGCCAACCATTATCAACGCCTCGCCGGGATATAGACGGTCTGTGTTGCTGGAAACAGGCACAACAACGACCCGCGCCAGGCAGCGGTTGGAGGCGTCGTTACTCACGATTACAGCCGGTCGTGTCTTGCGTATTTCGCTGCCGACTGACGGATTGAACTCCACCCACCACACTTCACCTCTCTTCATTGGGCATATCCCCGGCAAGCGCATTGCACCACTCAGCCGCTTCGGTTTCCCGGGACCTGTCTGCGGCCATTTCCCGATAGCCGTCATCAAGCGAAGCATCTATTACGTACGGCCTCACCAAATCTTCTATAAATTTACTCATATGCCGCCTGCCAACCATCTTGTACATACCATCGTATACTTCCTCATCCAGCGTGATTGTCATTTTTCGGTGCATGGCCGATCCTTTCTACGAAGTATTTCGCCAGCTTTTGCCTGGGCGGGCGATGTGGGGTTCGAACACTTACAAAATATTATAACACCTGATACGTATTACGTGTTACAGGGCAGAATGCCTCTATCGCCCCAACCCGCGGCTGTGCTGATGACGCCTGTGGAAATACATGAATCTTTGACAATCCCTCGCACTTAATATCAAACCCTTTTGGCATGAATAAAAACCCCCTCTCGCCACTGCGGGTTCGAGAGGGGGATTTTTGTCGGCGTCGGCGTTTTGTCCGTTTTACGCTCCCTTGCGGACGATCTCCTTGATCTTCATGAGGCGGGAGAGGGTCGATCGTTCCTGCTCGTCGAGCTTCATGCTGATGTAGCGGATGGTCTCCGTCAGGTTGGGGATCATCACGTACTCCAGGGCGTTGACCCGTCGCCGCGTCCGCTCGATCTCGCCCGCCATCAGGCGGATGGCCTTTTCCTTAGCCGCGAGCTCCAGGAGGCGCAGGATCAGCTTCCCGAACTGCTCGAGGGCCACGTCCAGCAGCAGAGGGACGGACACGAAGCCGTAGTTCACGGGGCTGCCCTCCTGTTTGACGTCGTACTCGGGCACCATGACGCTCATGACGTTCTTCCAGCGCGCGGTGAGGGTGCACTTCGCCCCCGGAATCATCAGAGCCTGCCCCAGCACCTCGGGCGTCGTCTGAGCGCGGGAGAGCACGAACGAGCCGTAGCACTCCTTCAACTCGGCTTCGACCTGCTCGCGCAGTACTTTTCCCTCGCGCGCACGCTCCAGAAAGGCCTTGATCAGGGCGTCCTGTTTGTCCTTCAGGAGTTTGTGTCCCCGTTTCGCGACCGTGAGGCGTTTTTTCAGCCTCGAAAGCTCCATTCGGTTGGGGTTGACGTTGATGCGTGCCATCTTCGTCCTCCCCTCAGCCTTTGGCGCTTTCTGCCTTCTTCAGATATTTCTCGATGTACGCGTCGCGAATACGCTTCAGTTCCTTCGTCGGGATCAGGGTCAGCAGGCTCCAGCCGAGGTCCAGCGTCTCCTCGATCGTTCGGTTCTCGTACTCGCCCTGACGGATGTATTTGTCCTCGAAGACGTCGGAGAACTTCGCAAAAGCCTTGTCCTCTTCGGTCAGAGCGCCCTCTCCGAGGATGACCGCCAGCTCCTTTGCCTCCTTGCCGCGCGCGTAGGCGGCGAAAAGCTGGTTCATCAGGTCGGCGTGGTCCTCCCGCGTCCTGTCTTTGCCGATGCCCTTATCCTTCAGGCGGGAAAGGGAGGGCAGGACGTCCACGGGCGGGTAGATGCCCCTGCGATGCAGGGCGCGGCTCAGGATGATCTGTCCCTCCGTGATGTAGCCGGTGAGGTCGGGGATCGGATGGGTCTTGTCGTCCTCCGGCATCGTCAGGATGGGAATTTGCGTAATGGAGCCGCTTTTGCCCTTGAGGCGTCCCGCGCGTTCGTACATCGTCGCGAGGTCGGTGTAGAGGTAGCCGGGATAACCGCGGCGTCCGGGGACCTCCTTGCGCGCGGCCGAAATTTCGCGCAGCGCCTCGCAGTAGTTCGTGAGGTCGGTGAGGATGACGACGACGTGCATGTCGCACTCGAAGGCCAGGTACTCCGCGGCGGTCAGCGCGATGCGCGGCGTGGTGATGCGCTCGATCGCCGGGTCGTCCGCCAGGTTGATGTAAAGCGCGGTGCGCTGCAGCGCTCCCGTTCTGCGGAAGTCCTCCATGAAAAAGGACGCCTCCTCGAACGTGATGCCCATTGCCGCGAACACGACGGCGAAGTCCTCCTGCTTCGCTCCGGCGACTTTGTCCGCCCCGCCGATGACCGTCGCCTGACGCGCGATCTGGGCGGCCATGCGGTTGTGGGGAAGCCCGCTCGCCGAAAAGATCGGCAGCTTCTGCCCGCGCACCATCGGGTTCAGGCCGTCGATGGTGGAGATTCCGGTCTGGATGAACTCCGACGGGAAGTCGCGGGAGAAGGGGTTCATCGGCATACCGTTGATGTCGAGCCTTTTGTCCGGGATCAGGTTCGCGCCTCCGTCGATCGGCTCGCCGCGCCCGTTGAATGCGCGCCCCAGCATGCTGCGCGCGACGGGCAGCGTCAGAACCCTGCCGAGGAAGTGGACCTTCGTGTTGGAGACGTCGATGCCGCTCGTTCCCTCGAACACCTGGACCAGCGCGCGGGTGGACTCGATCTCGAGAACGCGCCCGCGGCGCTTTTCCCCGCTGAAAAGCTCGATTTCGACCAGCTCGTCGTAGCGGACGTCCGTCGTGTTTTCAACCATCATCAGCGGCCCGGACAGGCCGGAGATGGTTCTGTATTCCTTAGGCAACATTTGTTTCACCACCCTTAAACGCAGCTGCGCCGTCCGGGACGAGCCCGTTGATCTGTTCCTTCATCGCGTTCTCCAGCTCGTCGATCCCGGCGATCCGGCTTTCCTCCAGATAACGCATTCTGGCGATCTGCTCGCGCACCGGGAGGTTGAAGAGATCGTTCATCGGCGCGCCCTTTTTCAGCGCGTCCATACCCAGATGATGGAAGCGGACGATGGTTTTGAGCATACGGAACTGCTTGTCCATCGAGGCGTAGGTGTCGATCTCGTGAAAGGCGTTCTGGTGCAGGAAATCCTCGCGAAGCGACTTCGCCGTCTCCAGAACCATACGGTCCTCCTTCGACAGGGCGTCGATGCCGACCAGACGGACGACCTCGCGAAGCTGGTCCTCTTCCTCCAGAAGGCTCATGGCCTCGATGCGAAGGCCGCTCCACTCGTTGTCGAAGCGATCGTTCCAGTACTCGTCGAGCGTCTCCGTGTAAAGCGAGTAGCTGGAAAGCCAGTTGATGGCGGGGAAATGGCGCTGGTACGCCAGGTTCGCGTCCAGGCCCCAGAAGACCTTCGTGACGCGAAGGGTGTTCTGGGTGACGGGCTCGGAAAGGTCGCCGCCGGGCGGGGAGACCGCGCCGATGACGCTGATGGAGCCCTCGCGTCCGTCCTGTCCTTTGACGATGCAGCGGCCCGCGCGCTCGTAGAAGGAGGCCAGACGGGTTCCGAGGTAGGCGGGGTATCCCTCCTCACCGGGCATTTCCTCGAGGCGCCCGGACATCTCGCGCAGCGCCTCCGCCCATCGGCTGGTGGAGTCGGCCATGAGGGCCACGGAGTAACCCATGTCGCGGTAGTATTCGGCCAGGGTGATGGCCGTATAGATGGAGGCCTCGCGGGCGGCCACGGGCATGTTCGAGGTGTTGGCGATCAGCGTGGTCCGCTTCATCAGCGGGTGTCCGGACTGCGGGTCCTCCAGCTCGGGAAACTCCAGAAGCACGTCCGTCATCTCGTTGCCGCGCTCGCCGCAGCCGACGTAGACGATGATCTGGGCCTGAGCCCACTTCGCGAACTGGTGCTGAATGACGGTCTTGCCTGATCCGAAAGGCCCGGGCACACAGGCCGTCCCCCCGAGGGCGATGGGGAAAAACGCGTCGACGACGCGCTGTCCCGTGGACATGGGGACGTTCGGCGCAAGGCGCTTCGTCACGGGGCGGGGCCGACGGACCGGCCAGCGCTGAAGCATCTTCACCTCGCTGATCGTGCCGTTGTCGTCGATGATGACGACGGTTTCCTCGACCGTGCGCTCGCCGTCCCGAACCTCCCTGACGGTTCCTTTGACGCCCGGAGGCGTCATGATGCGGTGTTCGACGATCACGGTCTCCTGCACGACGCCCAGAACGTCGCCCGTCTCCACGACGTCGCCCGCTTTGACGCGGGGCTCGAACTTCCATTTCTTCGTGCGGTCGATCGCCGGCACGTTGATGCCCCGCGAGATGAAGTGGCTGTTCGCGGCCTTTTCAATAAGCTCCAGCGGCCGCTGAATTCCGTCGTAGAACTGTTCGATGATGCCGGGGCCGAGCTCGACGGACAGGGGCTCGCCAAGGCAGACGACGGGCTCCCCGGGCATGAGCCCCGAGGTTTCCTCGTACGCCTGGATGGAGGCGAGATCTCCCTTCAACTCGACGATCTCGCCGACCAGACCGATCTCTCCGACGTGGACCACGTCGTACATGCCTGCGCCCGGCATACCCCTGGCCACGACCAGTGGACCGGATATTCGTTCGATAACTCCTTTGATCCTTTTCTCGTTCTTTTCGTTCTTTTCGTTGGGCACGCTTATCGCCTCCGCAAGGGCCCGTAAGCCCTTTTCTGACTGAATTGTGAATATGAAAGCCCGAAGTTCAGGGGCCTGCTCTACCTTTCCGCAAAAATGTCCATGCCTACGGCTTTTTCGACGCTGTTGCGGATCGACGCCAGCCCCGCCCCCGTGCTGCCCCGAATGCCGGGCAGCGGCAGGACGCTGGTCGGGTAAGCGTCGTTGATCTCCTCGACCTTCGCGATGAACTCGACGAACAGGTCCTCCTGTATGAAGACGACGCCGTAGTTTTCCCTCGCCAGTTTTTCGAGGATTTGTCCGAATCCGTCGCGATTTTCGGCGCTCAGGACCACCGGTTTCACCCCAACGGCCTGAAACGGCAGCACCATCTCGTAATCGCCGATAGCCGCCATCGGCAGGGAAAGATCGAGGGGAAGATTATCGGACATGGCTCAGCAACCTCCTTACAAACTCGCGATTCAGGCCGTTTGCGACGCAGACCAGAGCGATTCTGAGGTTGCGGGCCTCCATATCCTTCCGCAGAAGGTAGAGAATGACGTTTTCCGGCGCGTCCATCGTGTACTTCGCCTTTTCCAGGACCCGGATCAGGTACTCGTCCAGAGCCTTCGAGAGCTCGGACAGGGCGGTCTGCACGTCCGTCCGGTCCTGAAGCGCGTCGAGCGTTGCGCCGATGTCGCTGTACGACAGGGTTTTACCCCAGGATTCCGGAGCTTCGCCCAGCAGCTTCGCGACGTTGTCCGGGCGTATCGTCCCGCCACCGTGGAAAAAGGGAAGGGACGCCCCCCCGTCGAGGCCGAGGCGCGAGAGGCGCACGGCGTTTCTGATGTTTTCCGCGTCCACCCTGTGCTTCACCCATTCGACGACGGAGGGCATCCCCAGTTTTTCGGCCACTGCGTGCATCGAGGCGAAAAGCTGCCCGTCCAGAAGAACCTCGACGTTCCTTACGTTTTTCGTCTGCTCCCAGACCGCGTGACAACGCGGGATCACGTCGTTCAGCCCCCAGGGCAGCAGGCCGTACTCCTCCGTCTCGATTGCCGCGACGATCTCTTCCGTATTCACCGAGCCGAGGCGCGAGAGAAGATCGTAACGGCGTTCTCCTCCGTCCCTGACCCTGAGAAGGCTTTTCAGGACGACCTTTACGTTGTTGAAGTCGTGAGGCATTCTGTAGAGGTCGAGCAGTTCCCTGTCCGGAACGAACTGCCGCAGCTCGTCGAAGACATGCCACAGTTCCTCGTCGATGATCCGGTCGAAATCGGTGTCGAGCCCCCCGAGCCACCGGGAATAAACGGTTTCTCCAAGGGCCTTCAGGGCGTCGTCGAGGGTGACGCTGTCGATGAGCCTCAAAAAAAAGGAGGCGTCCAGAAAACGGTTTTCCATACCCCGCAGCCGCGCCACCGTATACACGTAACTCACGGTTACCCCCCCTGGGCGAACAGTTGTTTGACGGCGTCGGCTTCCAGATCCTGGCGAATGTCCCTCACCAGCATGTCCCACGAACAGTTGACGTCGATCTTTCCCTGCCTCAGCACGAACCCCCCCGCTATGGGGAGCCGCTCGTCCGCGAGCGTCAGGCTTGTCTGATGCGAGGCGTTGTATTCATTGATCCAGCCGGCGTCGATGTGGCGCTCGTTTTTGCCCACGAAGACAACCTCGCTGCCGGCCCCGGCTCTCTCCAGAAGCGTGCGGACGAAGGAGAGATATCTGTCTCTCGGCAGGTCCGTAAGCTGACGCAGGGCCCCGTCGAACGCCTCGCCGATAATGCGCTGTCTGACGCCCAGGTCCACTTTGGCGGCGTCGAGTCGGGCCACGATCTCGCGGCGTCTCGCGACCTCGGGCTCCTCCTTTGTGAAGCGCTCCTTCCAGGCGTTCTGAATGGCCCGAACCTGCTCGTCGGCGTCTCTGGTTATGGCCGTGCTCTGCTTTTTCCCCTCCGCCAGGATCGCGTCGGCCTGACTTCCGGCCTCCGCGGAGATTTTTGCTTTGATGTCGGCAAGTGACATGAGCGTCACCCGCCTTAGAGCGCGATGTAATTCAGCATGATGATGCTCATGAGCAGGGAGAGCACGGCGTAGGTTTCAACCATGGCCGGCAGCACCATCGAGGTGGCGAAGGCCTCCGGCTTTTTTGAAATCATCTGAATGGACGCGGCCGACGTTTTGCCCTGCGCGATGGCGGAGATCCAGCAGACGAGGGCGACGGGCGTGCAGGCCGCGAAAATCAGCAGCCCCTGAACCCAGGTGAGGGGCGCAGGAGTCCCCGCCAGAAGGCCGACCTTATTCAAAACGACGAACACGATGAGCAGTCCGTAAATCCCCTGGGTCCCGGGAAGAGCCTGCAAAGCGAGGCATTGCACGAACTTGTTGGGGTCCTCGGTCATCACGCCCGCCGCGCTGTTGCCGGCGATCCCGATCCCGATAGCCGAACCGATTCCCGACATGCCTCCGGCAATAGCCGCGCCAAACAGAGCCAGAAAAAGTCCCAGTAATTCCATATCAAGCACTCCTTTCGATTTTGAAAAAGGCCCGAGGCTAAAAAAGGCTCGAAGCCCAAACAGCTCAGGACGAGAACCCCGATTCGGGGTCGATTACGTCCACGTATTGCGTCGATAACGTCAGAGGCCTGAAAATGGATCCGCCTCCCGAATAGAACTTGCTGAAGAACTCCACGTACTGGAGACGCATGGAGTGCACAAAAGCCCCCAGCAGGTTGACCGCTATGCCGAACACGTGACCGCCGATCACGATGGCGCCGGCGAGCACCCAGCCGATGTAGGGGACCCCCACGGCCATCGTGCCGAGAAGGTTGATGATCGAGCCGATGACGGCCGATCCCAGCCCCAGGGCCAGAAGACGGCTGTAACTGAGGATGTCCCCAAGGTAGGAGGTGCTGCCGTAAAGCGCGTAAAGCCCCGAACCGATCTTCAGGAAAATATTCTTCGTTCCTCTGCCCGCGTACCAGAAGATGATGCAGCCCCCCACCAGCGCCATGCACAGGCCCGGGAGGAACACGAAGGGCAGGGCGGAGCTCGTGCCGACCAGAATCAGCCCCGTGACGAAGAGAATCCAGCAGGCCTTGTCTCCGACGGCGTCGACGATGTTTCCCTTACGATACGCGTCCCAGGCGGCGACGGCGAGGCCGAACATCAGGTGGATCACGCCCAGCAGCAGGGAAATCCCAAGGACCACCATGGGTTTTCCCATAGGGTCCAGGATGAACAGCGCGTTTTTGAGCGGACGCAGAGGCGCCATAAAAAAGACGACGTCGATGAAATCCCCGAAGAAGCTGCCGGTGATGGCCCCATAAATAAAGGTCATGACGGCGCCCATGGCGAAGAGGTTTAGAAAGTTTCCAACGCTGAAAGGGATTCTGCGGTATTTCCTGAAAAGCATCCATATACCGGCCCCCATGACCAGCGCATACCCCGCGTCCCCCAGGCACATTCCGAAAAAAATGAAGAAAAACGGCGCCACGAACGGAGTGGGGTCGACTTCACCGTAAGGCGGAGGAGAGTACAGGTTGGTGAGGACCTCGGCGGGGCGGGCGAGGGGATGATTTTTCAAAAGCGTCGGAGGCTCGTCCTCCGGCCCGGGGTCGGAGACGACGAGCGCCACGTTCGGACTGATCGCCTCGAGCCGCTTTTGCAGATGAGGCAGCGCCGTGGTCGGAACCCAGAAGCTCGTCCTGAAGGTGCGGTCGGTCGCGTCGCTCGACGCGAGCGCGCCGTAACGCCCGCTCAGGATGTTCCAGTAGTCGAAAAGCCGCTGGAGGGTCGGCATCCATTCGTTGGCCGTGCGCTTCAGGTCCTCCTGCAGATCGGCCTCCCGTCGCTCGAGTTCCGCCACGCGTCCGGCGATCGCCGAAAGTTCCGCGGAAACGACGTCGCGAACGCCGGAGGGCAGCTCCACCGGCGACGCTCCGCTCTGCGCGCACAGGTCCAGCACCTGCGGTTCGTGCGTGCGCAGGTACAGGACGACGACCCGGACCTCCCTGTCTCCGGAAGCCCCGGGGGAGATGAAAAGCTCCGTTTCAGCGGAAAGCTGCGCCGCCACGGACGCCCTGAACGCCTCCAGCGCGTCCGCGGGAAAAACGGCGAAAAGCCCCTTCAGGGTTTTCGTTCCGTCCCCCAGCACGGAGAGCGGATAGGGAAAATCCCGGAGCAGAGACAATATGGAGGCGTTCGTCTTCAACTGAGACGCCTCGAGCCGCAGCGCGTTCAACTGCGTTTCCATTTTCCTGACGGACGCCGCGAGCGTCTTCAGGTCCGTCTTATCTGCCGCCTGCGCCAGCTCCGTCATGGACAGAACGGGTTTTTCCCCCAGCATTCGATCGATGGAGGAGACGGGATCGGTGTAATGACCTCCGATGGAACGAAACAGATATCGCAGGTGCGTGTGCTGTTCTTCGCACAGGGTGAGGCGCTCTGCAACGTCTGCCGCGGGTTCCGTCGTTCCCGACGTCTCTATGATCTGACATGAACCGCTGTGTTGAAGGGTCTTCGCCACATCTTCCTGAACGGATCTGTGATAGTAAAGTTCCGCTTTTTTGAGCTCAGCCACGCCCATATCTGACCATCACCTCTTCCGTTATCCAGCCCGCCACCTTCGAGATTTTATCCCTGTATCCCGTATAAAAGGTTCTGGCCTCGGCCTCTCGCTCGGAGACGATGCTTCGTGCCTTCGCCTCGGCCGTACGTTCCGCCGTTTGAATTTTTTCCCGAAACTGTTTCGTCGCCGACTGTTTTGCTTCCTTAATCGCGTTTTCCGCTTCGGACGTCGCCTGATTCAGGCTTCCGGCCACCTCGGCCCGCGCTTCCTGTACGCTTTTTTCCGCTTTTTCCTCCGCTGCCCTGATTTCGTCGATAAGATTTGTCGCCACTTCGGACTCACCCCCTTTCATGGTTATAATATTTGGAAAACATTGCTTATTATCTCCATTTTCCATCCCAAAATCAAGGCACTCGATTAAACTCGGGGCGCTCAATCAGGATACCCATCTCTCAGGTCAGGGTATGGAAAAAATAAAAAGAAATAAGAGAAAGAACAACAGTATTAATATGGAACAGGACGGGGATCTCTCTTAAGACCTCCGTCCTGCTTTCGCGCGACGTGTAAAACTGTCGACGTTATGCTTCGGCAAGGGTTTTGATGCGCCGGGCCATCATTTTCTTGCGTCTTGCCGCCGTGTTGCGGTGCATGACTCCCTTGACGACGGCCTTGTCGATAACGCTCTGCGCCATGTCGAAGCGCTGGTTCGCGCCCGGACCGTCCTTTGCCTCGACGGCCTCCAGAACCTTTTTGACGGCGTTTTTGCAGCGCGTGTTCCAGTAACGATTGTAGATGCGGTTGCGCTCGGCGGTGCGGACGCGTCTTTCAGACGATTTTTTGTTGGGCATTCGTGAATCACCTCCCTGTAAAAATATTGACAGGACTCCCTCGATATGACGGGGCTCCCTCATTCGTAAGGAAATTGTAAGGGGACGCTTACGAATTTTCCTCTCTTCCGCGACAAACAAGAGGCATTGTAGCATTGGCTTCAATAAATTCGCAAGGAGCTTCTCAAAATTTAACAGGAAGCTTTCGAGATTCAGAAAAAGCTTCCTGCGAAAATCGTACCCGCTCAGCCCTGGGCTTCGCTGGCCCCCCTGAAACTCCCAATATTGCCTGGCTGTCCGGGCAAAAGTGTACGCACGGGGCTTGAACGGGTAATCGAAAATCGATTCATTTTGGCGGATCGATTTTTGTATTTTTCCTATTATAATGCCAGAGTGGGGAATTTGGCGCCGAGCTCGGAGTCGTCCGGTAGCCGACGGTTCTTCCGGCCCTGAAGCCGACGGCCACGTTCCTGAATCGGTTTATTACCCGGTTTGCACAACTATTTGCACAGGTCAGAGGTGAGGTGTATCACGAAGAAGCCGAAGAAGTCGCTTGCAGATTTTTTTACCCCGTCCGGCCCTCTGGCCCGCCGCCTCGAAGGGTACGAACACAGGCCGCAGCAGCTGGAGTTTGCGCTTGCCGTTCAGGAGTTCCTTCTCAGCCCCTCCGAGGGGCTCATGGCGGCGGAGGCTCCTCCCGGCGTGGGCAAAACCTTTGCCGTGCTGATCCCGGCTATCCTGCAGGCCGCGACGGAGGGCAAACATATCCTGTTTCTTACGGCCGGCATTGCACTTCAGGAGCAACTGATCGGGAAGGACCTTCCCGCGCTCATTCCTGTTTTGGGCAAAAAATTCACCTATGGGCTTTTGAAGGGCAGAAACAACTACGCCTGCCTCAGGAAGTCCACGTCTTTTCAGGGGGAGCTCTGGCTTCCCTCGGATGGAGCGGCCCTGAGCGCGGACCCTGGACGCTGGATCGAGGAGACGGAATCGGGCGATCTCTCGGAGCTTCCCCTGACCCCGACGAACCCGGTCTGGCAGCAGATGTCCGCCACGGCGCGCACCTGTCTTGGAAGCTCCTGCCCCTTCAGGGACCGCTGTTTTGTGACGCGCGCCCTGCGCCGCGCTCAGGACTGGCAGGTCATCGTCGCCAACTATCACCTCTTTTTTTCTCACATTCTGGGGGGCAGGGGTTCCTTTCCCGTGCGATACGACTGGCTGGTCTGCGACGAGGCGCACCGCATCCCCGACGCCGTGCGTAACGCGTCCACCGTCGAGTTCGGCGTCGAGGAGGGAATGTCCCTCCTGCGCTCTCGAACGCTTTCCGCGTTCGAATCCCTGTTCGCCGGGCAGAATGTCGACGTCGCCCTGTTTCAGGAGCGTGCCGCGGATTGCCGCGAGGCGGTCGACGCCCTTTTCTCGCTGGCGGAGATTCACTGTCGTCAGGGCGAGGGGATCACCGCGCGCAACGAGGAGCTTTTCCACAAGGGCGAGGAGCTGGTCTCGGGACTCGAAGGGCTTCTGTCGCTGCTTCGCGGGATAGAGGATCGCTTTATGGCCGGCGCCTTCGAAAACAGCGCCGCGCTGGGCGAGGCGGCGAGCGTCGTCAAATGGGCGGACGAGGTCAGAGAGTTCATCTCCGCCGGGCGGTGGTGCCTGAAGGTGGAGCATTTCCCGGCCTGGGACTATCGGCGGGGGGCAAACGCCCTGATGAGCTCTCCCGTCGTCTGTGCGGACATCATACGGGACGCGCTGGAGGCGGAAGGGCCGGAAAAGAGCGTTATGCTTTCCGCCACGCTGACTTTGGCCGGGGATTTTTCCTACTGGCTGCGCGAAACGGGGCTGAAGCCCGACAGAACCCTTGTGGTGGAGTCCCCCTTCGACTTTGAAAAACAGATGGAGCTTCTGGTCGTCGATATCGGAATGCCCGTGGGCGCCGAGGGCTACGACGACAGAATTTGCCGCGTCATGGAACGTCTGTGCGACGAAAACGGAGGGCGGTCCCTGATATTGCTCTCCTCCCTTCGCCTTCTTCGGACGCTTGCCGGGCGAATGAGGGAAGGCGACCGGGACTACGAGGTGCTTGTGCAGGGCGAACTGCCCCAGAGGGAGCTCCTGCGACGTTTTCGGGAGGACGAAACCTCCGTGCTGCTCGGCAGCGTCTCCTTTCGCGAGGGCGTGGATGTTCCCGGAGACGGCCTGACCCAGGTCATTGTCGATCGCATTCCGTTTCCCCATCCCTTCGATCCGCTCGTGCAGGCCAGAAATGTCCTCGAGGGGCAAAAGGCGTTCGTGAAGGTGACCCTGCCGAACGCCAAAATGTTCCTGCGGCAGGCCGTCGGACGCCTGATCCGCAGCGGAACGGATCACGGACGCGTGGTCCTGCTGGATGGACGCGCCATGGACAGAAAAGAGTGGAAAATTTTGGAAAGCCTTCCTGCTTGCAGGTATCGTCGCCTGCCCGTCAGGGAGTGACGAAGGAGTGAGTGATGAGTGGTGAGTGAGAAAAGAGATGAAAATGAGCGGGCCCCACGCGTTCAGCTTTGTCCGGGCGGGCGCGCGGCGCGGCGCTGCCTTCCCGTTTTAAAGTCCGGGGCAGCCCTGGGACGAACAGGGACGCGTTCCCCGGCCCTCCTGAGTCTGAATGCTTATACAATGAGAGGCGGCGGCCTTATAGAACTGGTGATTTCGCTTTGCGTGCTGGGGATGATGATTCCCGCGTTTCTCGGGGCCTTTGGAACGGCTTTCCCTGCGGGCCTTCGGATCGGCGAGCGCGCGGACAGGGCCTGCGGCGCGGAGTGGTGGTTCAACAGGCTGGAGTTTCCCGTTCTGCCGTCGCTCGGCGCGATGCCTCGAACGGATGAGACGGGAAAGCTGCGCTTCGGGTGGGAGGCGGAGACGGGCGACTGGGGGGCCGTCCGCGTGACGCTCACCGTCTCCGGCGGGGCCAGAGCGGACGCGCCTTTCGTGATGACCCGTGTCTACTGACAAAAGGCGCGTGGCCCTCACCCTCGCCGAGACGCTGACCGCCGTCGTCGTCTGCGCGGTCCTGGGCGCGGCGCTGTTGCGGGCGATGCGGCATGTGCTGCTCCTGACGACGCGTTTTTCGAATCATACCCTGGCCTGGGAAAGAGGACAGAACGCGCTGTCCCTGCTGGAGCCCCGAGTGCTGCATACCGCTCTGGGCCTGACCTGGGAGCGGGGGGGAGAAAAATTTCAGCGATCCTTTGGGGCAGGAAGCCCTTCGGCGCCTCCTCCGGCCAGGTGGTCCGGCGGACCCCTGCAGGTCTGGCGGGGTTATCCCACGCTGACGACGATTGCCCCGGAGGAGGCGGGCGTGTGCCGGGGAAGGGGAATCGTGTTGCTTTACGCGGTTCCGTCGCTGCTGAGGGCGAAGACCCTGGACAACGCGCCCGTTTCGATGGACGAGGCGCGTCGGATTGAGCTCGTGCCCGGGGAAAACCTGACTCAGATCACCGAAAGGCTGGTTACGGGGGACAGGACCGACCTGTGGTCCTGGGTCGTTTTCCCCCTCACGAACCTGCCCGTCCACGTAAAGGAGTATTCCGGAGGCAGGGTGACCCTGCAGGGGGCGGAAAATTCGGGTTTGAGCGCGACTCTTTTTCCATATGACGAAATGCATTACCTCCGGGGCGAACGATTCCAGGTTCAGCACGACAGGCTGTACTCGGAGAACCTGCGACAGTCGTGGACCTCCCTTCAGCCCCGTCTGGACGGAGTCCTCGAGACCTGGTTCGAGTTCACTCCGTCGAAGCGGCTGCTTGACGCCTGGATTCTGGCCGCGGGCGGCCCCGCCGCCTTCGGCAGGGGCGCGCGACCGCCGGAGTGGCCCGCCGATGCCCCATGGCGCGACGCCTTCGAGCGTTACGATCTCGCCGTCGTCCGCGCGTCCTGGCTGGTGAGAAACTTTTGAACCGGGATGGATGAGTCGGAATGGATGAGTCGGAATGAATGAACCGGAATGGATGAACCGGAAGGGAAAAAGAATTGAGATCGAAAAAATCGAGCCTGAAACTGAGCCTGAATCTGAATCCGAAAAGACGCGCTTACGCGCTTTTTGGGGTCATGGCGGTGATGTTCCTGTCGATGGTTTCGTTGGGGGTTGTTATGACGGCCCTCGGTCGTTCCGCGGAGGTGATGGAGGTTACGCTGGATCGCTCCCGGGCGCGGTCCGACCTTCTGTCGCTGATGAACGCGTCCCTGAGGTGGCTGGGCCATGAGGTTGGAGAAGGCCGACGCCCGAGAGCCCCTGAGGGCGGGAGCCTGACGGATTTCGACGCGCTCCGTGTCTTTTCCTCCGGCGACGTGAACCTGGGCTTTGTCGCCGTGTACGACCTGGAGTACGACCCTCGGACACTGGAGGCCGTCGCGGGCGAGGCTCTGTCCTTCCTGCCTCTCTGCCCGCTTGGATATATGATACGGGCGACCGTCGAGAGGCAGGGCTGGGCGCCGTTTACGATCGAGGCCGTTTTCAGGCTGCAGCCCGTCCTGACGCCGACCGATGAGACGGAGTATGTTCTGGAGAGAAAACCTTTGCTCTGGAGAGAGCTCCGCCGATAAGAAGCCGGTGAATGCATTATTTCTTCCAGAGATATTGCGACGATGCGGAAATTGTGTGATAATATCAGCGAAGTTTAAAGCTGTAGGTGCTTGTAATGGAATAAATGACTTTATCTTTGGCATTTCTGTAAAGCTTTTTATTGTGTAATTTATGTGTTGTGTGTTTATGTGGTCTGATTTGGCGGTAATAAACAAAAAGCAATGGAAGGCGTCTGTTCAGGCCTCATGAGTCCAGCTTTGCCCCTGGCGGTCGCTGAAGGGCGACACCGGGGAGTCGGGATGGGCGATATTTTTTTTGTTGAAAAAACCTGAGGAAGGAGCGGACTCTGAGCTCCAGAGGCGAACGGGCCCTGTCCTCTGAGTGTAATGCTTACGTAATACTTTTCGTTATTCGTATTATTTGCTGTTTATACTTGTGTGTTGTTCATATTAAACTATGGTTTATATTGAGCTGCTGTTCGTGTTGGACTGTTGTTCCAACTTAAATTTCAAGTTGTGCCAATTATTTTAAATCGAAGGGAGGCTGCAGATCTTCCATGTTTGCAAAAAAAGGCGCCTCTAAAGGTGGAAATTTTGCAGGAGTAGCGCTTCATGGAGATTCTGTGCGCTATCTTGAGCTGAATGGAGGAAAAGGCACTCTGCGCGTGGTGAAGCAGGAAGTCGTTCCCGTAGCGCGCGGAGCTATCGTAAAAGATTCCATGGTGGGCATGGAGGCGGTTGGCGCGGCGCTGGAGAGCCTCAGATCGGTGGTTGGTTCCTTCAATTGCCCTGTGGTCCTTGGGATTCCATCGAGGGACGTTATTTTACGTCTCGTCGAATATCCAAGGATGAGTATCGAGGACGTGAAGGAGGCGCTGCAGTTCGAATTCGACAAATATTTCCCCTACCCCTACCAGGAAGCGGCGGCCGACGTCTCCGAGGTCGAGGTTCCAAGCCCTGACGCAGGAGATAAATCGACCATTCTGGTGGCGACGTGCAGACAGCGCATCGTCACCGACGTCGTCAGGATGGCGTCGCGCGCCGGAATCTCGCTGGCCGCGGTGGAGCCCATGAATGTGGCCTTCTTCAGGGCCGCCATCGGACCGACCACGCGATCGGACAGTTATTTCGTCGTGTTCGTCGAGCCGGAAAGCACGCAGATCATGCTGGGCTACAGGGATAACGGAATTCTTTTCAGGTCGACGGCGGTGGATCTGACGTCAAGAGAGGTTCGCGAGTCCGACGAGGGCATCATGCCGATTTTGCGCGACGTCCAGAATACGATCATTTTCGCCGGCAACCAGTACAGGGGGCTCGAGCCGAACCATCTGATACTGGGGGGCATTGTGGGAAGGGATTCCCGTCTGTCGATGCTGTTGGAAACGGGCGCTTCGGTGAGCGTCACGGCGCTCGACGTCTGGGATTTATGGCATGCCTCTTCGCCCATCGGCAAGGTGAGCGGCTTTGAGGTGGCCTTTGGACTGGCGGTGAGAAATCTGTTATGAGAGTACAGTTTGATCTCAGGCCCGCGAGCCTTCTGGAAAAAGAGCGCAAAAAAAGTTCCTTCAATGTAGTGCGTCTTGTGGCGTTTCTTCTTTTGTTGTTTTTCGTGCTCAGCAACGGCTTCTACATAGGGAAAATGACCCTCGAGCTGGTCGTTCTCAGAGAGTCCGTGGAGGAGAAACAGAGCGAGGTCCTCAACATGGAAACCCAGAAACAGGGTCTGGAGGGGGAGATAAATCGTCTGAGGGCCCGTGAGAAGGTCTTCACGGATACGCTCCGGATCATGCAGGACGAACTCCCGACCCTCGAGGTCCTGTGGGCCCTCGAGGATAATATGCCCGAGGGAATGGCTGCCAGCAGGCTGGCCTTCACGCCTCCCCGCGCGGCAAACGCTCCGGCTACGGCCGTTCTCGAGGCGACGTCCGAGAACGAGAGACAAATTATCGACCTCACCACAGGGCTCAGCATGAGCGGGGTGTTTTCGAGCGTGGTGATGCCCACCTCCAGGCTGGACGAGAAAACGGGAAGGGTTTCTTTTACGCTGAATATGGATTTACGCTCCATGGGACAGATCCGGTCGGCGAAATGAGGAGGGGAAACCGTGAACGACAATAAGGTAACGGTAATAGGGTTTCTCTTTTTGGTGTTCTGCGTCGCGCTGATTGGGGGAGTGTATTTTCTGAACGGTCAGCTGGAGGTCCTGCAGGCGGAGTACGACGAGCTGGAACAGCGCAGGGTCAACCTGGAGCAGGAAACGAGTGCTCTCATGAGCCAAAAAACGATATTTACCAACGCTTTTAACGCCCTGGAAAAATTTTCCATCAATATCGCGTCGGACGATATGGCTTTTTATTCCGCGGTTCAGCAAACCGTTCAGACGAGCGGCATCAATATTCTCTCGACCCGTCAGCAGGGCGTGTCGAACGCCGGGCGCAGCACCATCGTGCTGATGCTGAGGGGAGATTATTATTCGTTCATGCGTGTGCTGGCCGCATGGCGGGCTCTTCCGGTGACGGTGCGCGTGTCGAACCTGACCGTGACGGCATCGAAAACTCCCGAAACGCGGGGAGAGATACAGGCCGATGTCTCGGTCGAAGCCATCGTCAGGAAGTAGGGTGAGTCGGAATGGAAGAACGGATAGGCTGGGGCGAGGCCATCGGAACGGCCTGGGCGAACCTGACGGGAATCAACAACGAGGGCGGTTCCGTCCGCACGATTCGATGGCTGTTTTTTCTGATCTTTTTAGGCGGGACAGCCTGGGCGGTCTATAATTTTGTGCGGGGACAGGAGATGCTGGAGGAAAAGTCGTATTATCCGGAGCCGGCGCCCATAAACCTGGAAGCGGACAGAAGAAGGCTCGACGGCATGGTGGGAGAGGTGCAGCTCACTTACGACACGCGCACAGGGAGCGAGAGGCAGGTGAGCACCATGGAGGCCGTGGCGCGCTACGCGTTCGCGGATCCCACGCTTGACGTGAACCGACGGCCGCCGGAGCCGCCGGGCGACAAGCCGGAGATTGTCATTGCGCCTCCGGTAATTGCGATCGAGATGCCGCCTGAAATCACTCTGCGGGCGATTATGATCATGGGCAAACAGAGGGTGGCGATTTTGGATATCGCGGGAGTGGGCAATGGCCTGATGGTCAGGGCAGGAGACACTTTTGTGCAAAATAAGGGCCGCGTTGTGCAAATTGCGCCCGATAAGGTCGTCCTGCGTTGGGGCGGTAACACTTTCGATGTACGACCCAACTTTTGATTATCAAAATGTAACGGAGATGGGGTAGATTAAATATGAGAATATCGGCCTGCGCAAAGGTGTTCTTATCCTTTTTTCTGTTGCTTGCGGGGTGGACGTGCGCCGAAGCCGCCTACGGAAATTACGGAGACGGAGGCAACGGGGGTAACGGAAGCAACGGAAACAGCAGGAGCAACGGAAGCAAGAAAGACGACCTGAGGGACCTGCCGCCTCTTGATTCCTTTCAGCTTACTCAGGTTGGAGACGCGAACCTGATGATCACCATAACGGGGCGAAAACTGCCCCGTCCTGACGTCGTTCATGAGGGGAGTCAGACAATCGTCACGCTGACGGGAGTCCGCTGGGAAGATAAAGATCGAGAACATCGCGTCAGGTCAACCCCCATGGTGACGGACCTGACCATCCGGCAGGCGGAGCGTGACGTGGTCGTGTCGATCAGCACGGAGAAACCCCTTCAGTTGCAGTCGACGAACGGAACCGCGCCTGCCAACGTCTATACCCTGCGGCTGACGACGGTGGACCAGCACATAAAGATGATCGAGGAGCCGATTGTGACTCAGCAGCCCCAGACGCTGAAGGTCCCTCAGGGGCCGTTTGCCGTCAACACGCCGATAACGCTGGACCTTCGGGACACGGAGCTGCGGGATGTCTTCAGACTGCTGGGCCTGCACCTGAAAAAGAACATCATCATCGACCCGTCGCTTCCGCCCGCGCTGGTGACGATGACGGTCAGGAACGTTCCCCTCAGCGAGGC
>JAISSA010000228.1 GCA_031273365.1 Synergistaceae bacterium | reverse complement strand
TCGAGCGGATAGTTCCTGTTCGAGATGGCATTATAAATCTCGAGCAGTCTTTTTTTGTCTTCGCACAGCTTCGTGAAGACGCTGTTCTTATATTCCCTGTTCACGGGCATCCCGAACAAACCTCCGACACAATGAATTTCCTTACGACAGAGTTTACAGGAAAAAACTCTGCTCTGCAAGGAGAGAAATGTTACGCGTATTCATAGTATTCTTTTATTGTATTATTTTTTTAAAATATGACATCTGAAAATTACCAGTCTTCCTTACCAAAAATCGCAAAATACGCCCGTATACGGGGGGAAAAAATCGCAGGGTACATCCGGACGCGTATTGTTTTTAATCCTGACTGGTGTATACTTCATACAAAATTTGGGGGAATGTTCATAAAATATGTTGACTCATTCTCCCTCTTAAGATTTTTTACAGGTACAGGGTGGTATACAGTACGAATTAAAGAAGTGTAGCTGCTAAATGAGAAGCCGTATATTGCACAGCGGATCGATGATTTCTCCCGAACATCAAACTTATCTGGAACGGCCGCGTATTAACAGACTGTTCAGGGACGCTGTGCAGTGCTCGCTTGTCACGGTTTCTGCCGGTGCGGGCTTTGGGAAGACGCAGGCGGTCTATTCATTTCTCCGGCAATATGGCGCAGTGACGACGTGGATACAGCTTTCTGAACGCGACAACCTGGGTACACGATTCTGGGAAAACTTTGTATGTACGGTCGCGCTGCGTGACAGGCGTTTCGCGGATTGGCTGCGGGAGATCGGCTTCCCGGAGGCGGACGACCAGTTCACGGAATATCTCTCCTTTCTGGACAATAAGATCGTGCCGGACGAAAAGAACGTGATAGTGTTCGACGATTTCCACCTGATAGAGGACAGGTCGGTGCTCCAGTTCATCAGGCGATCCGTCCGGTTGCCGTTCCGGAACATAACGACGATTCTGATTTCACGGGTGGATCCGGACATCAGCACAATCCGTCTCCTCTCCGGAGGCCTTGTTTTCAGCGTCAGCGAAGACGATCTCCGCTTCACAGAGGAAGAGACAGCGCAATACTTTCAGTTGCTCGGCATTCCCCTGTCTTCACAGGATATCTCCAGTATTTACAACGATACGGCCGGGTGGGCGTTTTCCCTGCACCTGATCGGCCTGTCCCTGAAAAAAGCGCCGCCCCGGCCCCACAGCAGGGAAGCGGCTGTTGCGATGAAGCTGAATATCTTCAGAATGATCGAGAATGAGATATTTCTTGTGATTTCAGAGAGGCTGCGGCGCTTTTTGATCCGCCTGTCGCTGATTGACCGCCTCGCGACGGATCTGGTCTCCATTCTGGCCGAGGACGAGACTCTCGTCGACGAGATGAAAAAAATCAGTTCTTTTATCCGCTATGACAGTTATTTGAACGCGTACCTGATCCATCATCTGTTTCTCGATTATCTGAGGCAGAGGCAGAACGTCCTGACGGAGGAGGAAAAGCGCGACACGTACCTGAAGGCGGCGCGCTGGTGCAATAAAAACGACTATAAGATGGATGCCATCTCTTACTATAACAAAGCTGGAAAATACAGTTCAATAATGAAAATCATATACTACTTTCCTCTGCAGATTCCGATGAACCAGGCAAAATTTATCCTCGACATCTATGACAACGGCCCCGTCGAGCAACTGGAGCAATTTGCTTTTTACCCCCTCCAGCGTTCCCGCCTGCTCGTGAGCCTGGGCCGCTATGCGGAGGCCGTCGCGGAAAACAACGACCTAATCCGGAAATACTCGGCTCTGCCGGGCTCGGATTTCAACAACCGGGTCCTGTGCGGCGCGTATCTGGCGTTGGGCTTTATAGACTATTTCACGCTCCCCCGGACCGACCGCTGCAGCTTCGACGCTCTGCTGGAGAAGGCGGATCATTATTATCAGCTCAGCCCGTACAGCGAATCCGGCCCCGTGACGAACATCAGCCTGGATGCCTGGGCCTCCAAAGTCGGCACGGCGAGAAGCGGCGCGATGGAGGAGTATATAGAAACGCTGACGCGCGCGATTCCGCATATGGTGAATGTTTTAAACGGCTGTATGTACGGACTGGACGATTTGGCGGGAGGCGAATTTCAGTTTCACAGGGGCAACCTGAAAATGGCCGAAAGGTTTATCAGGCAGGCGCTTTTCAAAGCGGAGGCACGGAATCAATATGAGGTGAGAAATCGGGCGCTGTTTTACCTCCTGCGCATTGGAGTCGCCCAGGGCGATTTCGAGAGAATCCAGGGGTTGCTGAAAGACCTGGAAGCGCAGCTGAAAATGAACGAATACGGCGCCCGCTTCATCACCCGTGACATCGTATCGAGCTGGCTCTATTTGACTCTCGGCCAGCCACAGCTTGTCTCGAACTGGCTGAAGGGCAATTTCGAACAGGGTTCTCTCGCCATCTTCAAGGCGAATTTCGGGAACTGCGTCAGGGCGAAGTTCTATTACGTCAATAAAAAATATGAGGAGCTTTTGTCCTTTCTTGCGAGCGGGCAGACGCCGGAGGTGTTGTTCGGAAAACTGGAGATGAAGGTGCTGGAGGCCCTCTGCGAGTACCAGATCAAAAATCGGGGCGCGTCGTTGCTCGCTTTGCGGGAAGCGTATGACCTCGCGCTGTCGAATGACCTGACGATGCCGTTTATCGAATGGGGCAAGGATATGCGCACGCTCACCGCCGCGGCGATGCGGGACGGGAACTGCGCTGTCCCCCGTCAATGGCTCGAGCTGATCAACCGGAAGGCAGCGACGTACGCGAAGCGATTGGCTTTCGTTATCTCGGAATATAAAAGGGCGAATAACCTCGAAGAAGAGTATGATACGGCGCTGTCGCCCAGGGAGGCGGATGTCCTGCACGATCTGTACCACGGGCTTTCACGGCCGGAAATCGCCGCCGCTCACGACCTGTCGATCAACACCGTCAAGATGGTGCTGAGCTCACTGTACACGAAACTGGGGGCGGACAACGTCGCGGATGTCATCCGCATCTCGCTCGACAGAAACCTGATAAAAAGGTGACCGTTCAGCTCCTGATACCCGGCTTTTTTGACATTTTTGACATACTCCCCCTGCTGGAGCAGGGGGAGTATGTCAATCAGCTTGAGCTGGCGTCAATAACGATTAGAACGAAACTCTCGTCCTGAACTGGATGCGGTGGTCGTCCACGTACCCGGCGAGCTCCGCGTCGCCGTTCCAGTTGACGTCGATGTAGCCGAGGGCGAAGGCGACGCTCTCGTTGTACTGATACTCCGCGCCAACGCCCCACTGGAACAGCTTCGCGTCCCGCGCGGCTCCCGCGGCGTTCAAACCGCCGTCGTCAAGGGTGTGGCCCGCCGCGTAAAGCCAGGTGCTCCATTTGTCGTTCCACTGCTGCGCCGCGCCCACGCGCCAGATCGTCGTGTCGTTCCCGACGACGCCCGAGCCGGCGTTGACATTTCCCCAGTCCTCGTCCGGAAGCGTCAGGGCGACGTTGCCGTAGGGCAGGTAGAAACCCGCCTCCAGCTGATCGTACTCCAGCCAGAGGCTCGTGAACTTCAGCAGGTCCTGTTTGACGTCGATGATGACCTTCCAGGCTCCGACGCTGTCCGTGTCCACGTCCCGCCAGGCGCCGGAAGAATTTTCCTCGATGCTGCTGTCCTGATAATAGTAAAGCCCCCTGAGCGCGATGTTCGGGTTGAAGTCGAAACGAAGCCCCGCAAAAAGCGTCCACAGATTGTCCACCTTCAGCCCGTAATCCTCGAAGTCCACCACGGAGGAGTCGTCGCCGAAAAACACCTGCGCGCCCACGTCGAAGGCGAACCGCTCCGTGAACTGGAGCTGCGCCATGGCGGCCGCTTCCCACACGCTGGCCTCCGTATCCGGCTCCACGCCCGGCAGGTCGCCGGGGTGCGCCACGTAGGCGTTGAAGGTCCCCAGAGCAAAGGACTTTTCGATGCCGATGCCGTCCACCGTGCGGTCGGTCAGCCAGGCCTCGTTCGCGATGTCCGTGGCCCCGCCGATCTGGAAGCGATAGTCGCCCTCGAAGTCGCGGTCGAAGCGCCCGACGGTCAGGGTCGAATCCCAAAAGAACGGGATGTCCGCGTAGAACTTGTCGTATGTGACGACGCCGTCGAGTTCCAGACGGGCGTAAAAGAAAATGCCCTCGTCCTCACCGAACCATCGCTGGATCTCGAGACGACCCATGCTGAGGTTGGTGGCGCCGCTGGCGCCGTCATCGCTGTTGTCCCAGTCCTCGATGTCCATGCGCAGCTCGCCGCTCAGCTTCCATCCGCCGAGACGTCCCTCAAAAGCGCCAAGGCGTTTGTCCAGCTGATCCACCCTCACGCCCAGCGCTTCCAGCTCGTCCGCGAAGTCCACGACGAGCTTTTTGAGCATCTCCACGTCCCGCTTGTCGGCCTTCGTCATGTCGACGACCGCAAGAGCGCACGCCACGGCGGAGGCCATCTCGTAACGGGTCGTCGGCTGCCTGCCCTTGTACGTTCCGTCCGGGTAGCCGGACAGGACGCCCCGCGCCGCCAGAGCGCCGATCGCGTCATACGACCAGTGGTTCAGAGGCACGTCCATAAAGGGATTCGTCGCGGCATAACCCGTCGATCCCGCCAGACACACCGCACATATTGCACAGATCCCCGCTGCCAAAAGCTTTTTCAAGACAAAACCCTCCTCCAGATATCTGACAACTAAAACACGATAAAAGAGCGCACAAAACCACAGGGCCCCGCCCCTGCAAAAAACGCAGGGGATTCCCCGCCCTGTCTCCTGATCCGGTAAATTTCCTTATTTATCACCGCTTTCCTTGAGGTTTTCCGTCGTCCTGACTATTCTCCCGTGCTCCAGAACGATCGTTTTTTCAGCGTACTCCGCCACCTCGGGGGAGTGTGTAACCACGATAATCGTGCTGCCCTCGGCGTGAAGGCGACGCAGAAGGTCGAGGACGATCTGCTCGTTCGCCTCGTCCAGATTGCCCGTCGGCTCGTCGGCCAGAATCAGCTTCGGGTAGTTGATCAGAGCGCGCGCTATACAAACGCGCTGCTGCTCTCCGCCGGAAAGCTGGCGCGGAAGGTGCTTCGCGCGGTCCTTCAGGCCGACGCGCTCCAGGGCCTGCATGGCCTCGTTCTCGTCGATCATGCTGTGGTAATATTGCGCCACCATGACGTTCTCGAGCGCCGTCAGGTAGGAGATGAGGTGAAACTGCTGGAAGATCAGGCCGATCCCCTCGCGCCGTATCCGGGTCAGGGCATGGAGCGACATGCCGGAAACGTCCTGTCCGTCGAGGATCACCGCCCCGCTCGATGGCCTGTCCATACACCCGATGATGTTCATCATCGTCGTCTTGCCCGACCCGGACGGCCCCATGATCGCCAGCCACTCGCCCTTCTTCACCGTCAGACAGATGCTCTGAAGCGCTTTTACCTGCCCGTAGATCATCGAAACATCCCTGAGTTCCAATATGTTCGCCGGAACCGATGTCGTCGTGTTCATATTTTGCTCTTTCCCCAAGTCGATTACTCCTATTCTCCGCGCAGAACGAGGGCCGGGTCGACGTCGATCGCGCGCCGAACGGGGATCAGGCACGCCACGCCCGTAACGACAACCGAGACCAGAAGCGTCGCCGGAACCAGAAAAATGTTGAAGGCGATGGCGCGTCCAAAGACGTTCACGCTGATCGTCCAGGCAAAAAACCAGCCGAACGCCACCCCCAGCAGTCCGCCCAAAAGACCCAGGCATATCCCCTCGCCCAGAAATTCCGCGACGATGCTCCGATTTTCGGCCCCCAGCGCCTTTTTCAGGCCGATTTCCTTTCGACGCTCCATGACGACCGTCATCATCGTCGTGGCGACGCAGATCATCGTCAGCACCAGCACGATCAGCGTCACCAGAGCCACCAGCGCCTGCAGCCTCGACAGGACGGACGCCTCCGACTGCGTGACGCGCTTCACCAGTTGCGGCGCGATCGTCGGGACCCGATCCCGAATCAGGGCGACCAGCGCGCTCAGGTCGGTCGCGTTCGCCGCGACGCTGACCTCCGCGACCTCGGCCGTCCCCGCGTCCCCCGCCAGGTCCTCCATCGTGGACAGGTCCATGAAAAGAAACCCGTCCTCGAGCCCGCCCGTCCGAACGATGCCGCTGACCGTCATCTCCCGGCTGAAACGCGCGCCCTCGGAGTTGCGCCCGGAAAGCGAGATGGTCCCCCCCGGACCGAGGCGCGTGAACTCCGCCACGTCCGAGCCGATGAGAATTTCGTTCCCGCTCCCCGGCCAGGCGCCGCTGACGTTCCACCAGGGACTCGTCTTTTTCACCTGATCGAACCGCGTCCCGACGGCCGTGTAGGGCTGCATGTTGCTGCGCACCGGCCTGTAGCGGTACGGCGTCACGCCTACGAGGTTTCCCTGCGGAAGGAGCGCGACAGCCCGGTCGACGTCGTTGAGGGACATCATCGCCCCGCCCCCCGCCGCGACGAAGAGCATGTTCGCTCCGTAGGAGCGGAACTCCCGCCCCATCTGGCGCGGGATGTCGTACGAGATTGTCGTCATCCCCAGCAGCACCGCGGCCCCGATGGCGACGGCCAGAAGCGCCACCATCATACGCGATCGCCGACGCAGGAGCGAGCTGAGCAGCATCTTTATGTACATCTCGTGTTTATTCATGATAAGCCTTATCTGCCGTGCAGAACTTCGGTCGGACGCAGAGAGAGCAGCATCCGCATGGCGGGAAGGCTGCCCAGCAGGGTCACGATCAGGACAAGAATCGCGACCATCGGTATGACCAGCGCCTTCGTGGCGATGGCCGAGCCGAAGACGGTCTGCCCGATGATCTGCGCGAAGCCCAGCCCGACAAAGTAGCCGACAACCCCGCCCAGCATCGACGTCAGGGCGATCTCCGCGAGGATCAGGAGCGAGACGGCCGAACCCGTGGCTCCGATGGCCTTCAGCAGGCCGATCTCCGCGCTGCGCTCCATCACGCCCGCCGTGACGAGGTTCGATATCGCGAGAGCCGCGCAGATCAGGCTCAACACGGTTAAAAGCAGCATCAGAAGCTGCGTCTTCTGCAAAATAGCGCCCTCCGAGTCCGCCACCTGCAGGACGGGTTTGGCGCGGGAGTCGGTGACGACCTCCTCGATCTGATACGCGATGGAGCTGATGTAGGCCGTGCAGTACCACGTATCCCATTCCTTACGGGAAAGGCTGTTCGGATTCTGCGCGGCCCGGCGGGCCAGCTCGTTTTCCGGCGTGGTCAGGGCGCTGACGTCCACGCGCTGCACCAGCCCCGGCCGATTCGAGAGCTCCTGCACCAGCCGCAGCGGAACGAACGCCTGATCGTCCTCGGGCCCGCCGCTGTG
>JAISSA010000243.1 GCA_031273365.1 Synergistaceae bacterium | reverse complement strand
GGATAAGACAATATTGGTGCGCGCGGCCATAGTCAAAACCGATAAACAGTATTACGTCCCCCTCAATAAATTGGCATTTGCAACAATCTCCTGCTGGCGCGATCAATCAAAGCATACTTTACCCGGCAGCCTCGTTTTCCCCGTCGCCCAGGACCGGTAAAAAGATGGACAATTGCGATAATTCATGGGATGGTATACTGAAGAAAGCCGGGATCGAGAATTTCAGGTGGCACGACATGCGACACGATTTCGCTATAGTTCCGACCTTTAAGTGCATTGCTGCCCTCCTGGCTCTGATTTTGCGAACCAGTTAGATTATACTCTATTTCACCTACATTCACAACTAATTTATATCATAAAATCTGACGAAAAATTCCCCCTTTAGATCTTGCCCTGCAAGGGATTTTAGCTGCTTACTTTTTTTATTTTCCTGCCAAACTCAGGATTCAGGGGGACTGCCCCCCCTGAAACCCCCAACTCAAACGCCACAGGCGGCCTTCCCTTCAAATGGCGCACAGAGAGACTGGTAACCCTCTCCTCTTTTCATCTTTTTGTCCAGAAAAACACCCCCCTCCGATCCTGAAATCGATCACAAAACCGTTCGGGTCAATGTCACTCGCTCCTGCTTCATGCGAACATTATAACAGACGAGTGACGCAATGCGACCGCGAGGGATTGACAAAACGCCGAAGAAAATGATAAACCTTTTCCTGAAGGAATTTTTCAGGACCGGAGGCGGTTTTACCGTCACGTTATTTTCGAGGAGGGTTAATTATGTTCAGGAAGTGGGGCAAGGTGTGTATAGCGGCGTTTGCCGCGGTGTCGCTCATGGCCGGCGTTGCGTTGGCTGCGCCGAAAGTCGGCTTTCTCAGCGGGACGACCTCTCAGAACGAGGAAGAGTACCGCGTCGCGGAAGAAATGGTCAGAACCTACGGGGAGGATCGCGTCATTCACCTGACTTATCCCGACAAATTCATGGATGAACAGGAGACGACAATCCAGCAAATTCTGAGCATGGCCTCGGACCCCGACGTGAAGGCCATCTTCCTGAATCAGGCCGTCCCGGGATGCGTTGCGGGCATCCAGAAGGTCAAAGAATTCCGTCCCGATATCTTCTTTATCAGCAACAACGTCCACGAAGATCCGCACCTGATGGCCTCGGTCAACGATATCGTCCTCGACGCGGACCACCCCGTACGCGGCGAGATGGCGATTCCCATCGCGGCAAAGATGGGAGCCAGAGCCTATATCCATTACTCGTTTCCACGTCACATGTCCCGCCCTCTGAACGTCGACCGGGTGGGGCGCATCCAGAGGGAGTGCGAGAAGTATAAAATCACGTTCGTTTCCGTCAACGCGCCTGACCCCACGGGGGACGCCGGAGTCGCGGGGACGCAGCAGTTCATCATCGAGGACGTGCCGCGCCAGGTCGAAAAATACGGCAAAGACACGGTCTTTTTCGGAACGAACGTTTCCATGATGGAGCCGATGATTCGTTCAGCCCTTAACACCGGGGCGATGATCGTCGACCTCTGCGACCCGAGTCCGTATTTGGGCTACCCCGGCGCGCTGGGCATCTCTATCCCGGCAGACCGGCAGGGCGACATTCCCTACGCCCTCGCGGCCATTCAGGCCAAAATCAACGAGGCGGGAGCGACCGGACGCTTCGCGACCCCGGCGATTCCTTACACCCTGGGCATTTCCCGCGCGGCCGTCGAATACTGCTTCGACGTCGCGGAAGGCCGGACCCGGGGGTACGACCGCGCGAAAATGGAGGGCCTGATCAAAAAGCACCTCGGGGCGGATACGCAGATACGTGCCTACGACGACGGGACTCCCAACCTTTTGCTTTCCGCGGGCGAGTATTACGTTTTCGACAAAAAATAGCCTGTCGCCTTATGACCTGACCCGGGGTTTTTGACTTCCTGACTTCCTGACTTCTGCTCGCGATGTACAGTTTGCCGGAAAGGGAGGAGCCTCCCTTTCCGGTGTGGTGTCTATAAGGAGGCGTTCCGATGGCGGGGAAAACGGTGCTTGAAATGCGCGGCGTCACGAAAAACTACGCCGACAACAGGGTTTTGAAAAACGTGACGTTCGACGTGAAGGCGGGGGAAATTCATTCTCTGATCGGGGAAAACGGCGCGGGAAAATCGACCCTCATGAACATCTTGTTCGGGATGCCGGTCATCCATGAAAGCGGTGGATTCTCGGGCGAGATCGTCTTCGAGGGAAAAACCGTCAATATCATGAGCCCCCAGGACGCGATGAAGCTGGGAATCGGGATGGTGCATCAGGAATTCGTCCTGCTGCCGGGATTCAGCGTCCTCGAGAACGTGAAGCTGAATCGGGAGGCGACGAAGCCAAACTTCCTCAGCCGCATTTCGGGCAGGGCCGTCGGAAAAAAACTGGAGACCCTGGATTACGCGGCCATGCGCAGGGACGTCCGGGCCGCGCTCGAATCCCTTGCCGTCTCCATAGACGAAATGACGCCCGTCCGTGGTTTGCCTGTCGGCTATATGCAGTTCGTGGAAATCGCGAGAGAGCTGGATAAATCGAAAATCAGGCTGCTGGTTCTGGACGAGCCAACAGCCGTTCTGACCGAGTCCGAGGCCGAGACGCTGCTCGCGGCGATGCGCCGTCTGGAGGAGCGCGGGATCGCCATTCTGTTCATCTCGCACCGGCTGGGGGAGGTTGCATCCATTTCGGAGCGCGTCACCGTGATGCGGGACGGTGAAATCGCGGCGCGGCTGACGAAGGACGAGTTGAGCGTGCCGCTGATGGCGGAGCTGATGGTCGGCCGCAAACTCGCGGGCGTCGAGAGGCGCGACGCGGGTACAACCGGGGTCCCGGGGCCGGAGGAGACGATCCTGAAGGTGGAAGGCCTGCGGGTGCACATGCCGGGCGAGAACATCGCCGGCGTGGACCTGGAGGTCCGGCGGGGAGAAATCCTCGGGATTGCCGGGCTGGCCGGACAGGGCAAGGTTGGAATCGCCAACGGGATTATGGGGATTTACCCTTCCGAGGGCTCGGTCCGGAAAGACGGGCGCGTCGTGCCGCTGAACGACGCGGCGGCCGCCGCAGCGGCGCGGATGGCGCTGGTGTCCGAGGACCGTCGCGGCGTCGGTCTGCTTTTAGAGCAGTCCATCGAGGAAAACATCGCGCTCAGGGCCCTGCAGGCGCAGGGTAGATTTTTGCGGCGCGTGGCCGGATTCTCGTTCGCGGATTCGTCCGCCATACGCAGCCACGCGAAAAAGATGATCGAGGAACTGGATATCCGCTGCACGGGGCCGGAGCAAAAAGTGAAACGGCTCTCCGGCGGCAACCAGCAGAAAGTCTGCATCGCGGGGGCGCTGACGCTGGAGCCCGATCTGCTGTTCGTGTCGGAGCCCACACGCGGAATCGACATCGGCGCAAAGGAGCTCGTCCTCGCGCTTCTGCGCCGACTCAACGCCGGGCGGAACGTCACCGTCGTCGTGACCTCCTCTGAACTTGCGGAGCTGCGCTCCATCTGCGACAGGATCGTCGTGATCTACAGGGGCCGGGTGGCGGGCATCGTCCACTGGAACGCCTCCAGCGCGGAAATAGGCCTCCTGATGTCGGGGGAGACGAAAGGGGAGGCGGCGTGATGACCGAAAGAGAGACAGCGGAGGAAAGGGGGGCGGAAAACCGCCTCATCCGTGTACTGCGCGATTTTGGCATGACGCGCTCGATCATCGTGCTCTTCCTCTTTTACCTTTTGACGCAGGCCTGGTTTCTGGGCCTTCCCATGGGACAGCTCTTCTCCGGCATTCTGGTCCGTTTCGGCATGAACGGAATCCTGGCGCTCGCCATGGTTCCCACGATTCACGCGGGGATGGGCCCTAATTTCGCTTTGCCTCTGGGCGTCGTCTGCGGGCTGGTCGGAGGCACCGCCGCGATGGAAATGGGGTTACGGGGCTGGCCTTCCTTCCTGTTCGCGCTCCTCTCCGGCGCTCTTCTCGGGGGGCTGATGGGATGGCTCTACGCCCTGCTTCTGAACCGCATCAAAGGACAGGAGATGACCGTGGGAACTTACTGCGGCTTTTCCATCGTGTCTCTCATGTGTATTTTCTGGACCCTGGCCCCCTATACCAACGCGGAGATGATATGGGCCTATGGGGGGACAGGGCTGCGCAACACGATCTCCCTCACGGGATGGTTCGTCTTCAGCGACAACATGTCGGAGATCCTGCGCATCGTCATCAGCAACGGCATCATCCTCTACGCGCTCACCCGAAGGGAGGCGGTCGCGTGAAGACTCTGCGCGGCAACGTCGTTCCGCTCTTTTTCATCGTGCTCTGCGGTCTGGGGGCCCATTATTCGGGGCTCGCGTGGCCCTTCCTCGTCAATGAGATCGTCACCCGCATCGCGCGGAAC
>JAISSA010000219.1 GCA_031273365.1 Synergistaceae bacterium | reverse complement strand
CTATTGTTTCGGATACTGCGACAAAAATACAAGTTCCACCCGACGATTCAAAGCCCTGTGCTCGGGAGAGTCGTTGGGCACCACCGGATGGGTGGAGGCGTAACCCACCGCCTGAAGTTTCTGCGAAGGAAGGCCGCTCGTTTCGAGCCAGGTCGCCACGGCCGCGGCTCTGGAGGCGGAAAGTCCCCAGTTGTCTCTGTAAATCCCGCCGCGGAGAGGCACCGAATCCGTATGCCCCTCAACGGAGACGGCGGGGACGTCGTTTCGGATCAGCGTCGCTATTTTGTACAGCACTCGCTGACCGTCGGGCTTCAGCTCGGCGCTGCCGCTGTTGAAAAGAAACTGGTCGGACAGGGAAACCGCCACGCCTCTCTGGTTGATGGTGACGTTTATCAGCTTGTCCAGCCCCTCGGTGCGCAGATAACTTTCGATCGTGTGCGCCACGTGCCGGGTATCCAGCTCGATGCGTTCCGAGGAACCGGCGTCTCGGCCCTCCTCTCCCGCGTTCGGGGTCGTCAGAGAGGACTCCTCCGTGGTCTTTCCGCCCTTCAACACCCCGAGGGAATGTTGCAGGGAGATCACCGCCTTCTGAAACTTCTGGGCATCGATCGAGGACATGGCGAAAAGCAGCACGAAAAAGCAGAGAATGAGGGTAACCATATCCCCGTAGGTCGCCATGAAAAGAGGAGCGCCGGGCGCGGCCTCGGGAGCCTTTTTCTTGTCGCGTGCCATGAGCTTATTCCTCCCCCTTCTGCGCGGCCTCCAGCCTCGTCCTCAGCTTCGGAGGCAGAAAGACCTTCAGTTTTTCCTCGACAATGCGGGGATTTTCTCCGGCCTGTATCGCCAGTATTCCCTCGACCATCAGCTCCATGGAGACGATTTCTTTTGCGGAACGGGCGGCCAGTTTTTTGGAAAGGGGAATACAGATCATGTTGGCCACCATGGAACCGTACATCGTGGTGATGAGCGCGACGGCCATTCCCGGCCCGAGGGCGCTGACGTCCGCGAGGTTCCCCAGCATGGCGATGAGGCCGATGAGCGTCCCGATCATCCCGTAAGCCGGCGCAAGTTCCGCCGTCGCGTCGAAAATAGCCTTGTTGGCGGAGTGGCGATCCTCTAAAATCCCGATTTCCGTGTCCAGAATCGCTTTCACCAGTTCGGGGTCCGTGCCGTCCACCACCAGCTGGATGGATTTGCGCAAAAATTCGTCATCAAGGTCCGCGACGTCGCTTTCCAGCGCGAGAAGCCCCTCGCGGCGGGCCTTTTCCGCAAAGCTGACGATCGTCTGAACCATTCCAAGGAGGTTGGGGTCGTTGGATATGAAGGCGCTCTTGACGGCTCCGCCGACCGATCTCAAAACCTCCGCGGGCTGGGCCATCGTAATGGCGCCGAGGGTCCCTCCCACGGTAATCAGTATGGACGGAAAATCGATATAGGCCCCGATATTCCCCCCCGAAGCCATACCTCCAATAACGAGTATCCAGGCTATAAGGAATCCGATAACAGTGGTTAAATCCAAGTTCCACGTCCCCCCTGTATGACGACAGTTTAAAACTCATAAGGAGCAGGCTCGTTCGACGCCCGCGCTTCGCCGCTCCTTATATGAACCTGAATGAAAAACCTTTACTGCGAGTCTTCCGGGCTCAGAGGCACTCCACACGGAATACAGGTGTAGCCCACCTTTTTTCGGAAATCGACGATGTCGTTCCTGATATCCTCGAAGCTTTCCCGAACAACGTAACGATGTCCATTAATGAGGCGCACTATCGTATCCGGAGTGACCTCGACGGTTTCAATCATATCAGAGTTCAATAAAAAAAGCTCTCCGTTCAAACGATGAAGTTCAATCATTATCGTCCGTGGCTGAGTTAGCGTTTCAGATTCACGACTTCTTCGAGAATTTGGTCGCTGACCGTCACCACGCGGGTGTTGGCCTGAAAGCCGCGCTGCGCGATGATCAGGCGCGTGAATTCCTCCGTCAGGTCGACGTTCGACATCTCCAGGCTGCCGCTGATGATCGACCCCGCGCCGCTCTCCATCGCCGGATCGATCATTGCCATACCGGAGTTGATCGACGCGGAGAACATCGATTCTCCGATCTTCTCGAGGCCCATCGGGTTGGCGAACTGCGCCAGCGCGAGGCGATAGAGGGACTGCTTCTGCCCGTTGGTGAAAACGCCGGTGACTATCCCGTTCTGCCCTATCTCATAGTCGTTCATGACGCCCATCATATAACCGTCCTGGTAGTAGACCTTGGCTGACGCCTCGCCGGCGAACTGCGTGAGGCCCTCCAGCTTGTCCACGTTGAAGGATTCCCCGCCGAAATCCAGGGTGATGGTCTCGTTCTCCCTTCCAAACAGGCTGTAGGGCACGTCGATATCCACCTTCATGGGCGAGACGATCAGGCAGCTCTCGTCGAACGTGATCTCTCCGGAGCTGGGCGTCGGCATCAGCTTCCCCATCGTCGCCCCGCCCTCGCTTTCGTCGACGAAAAAGGCCTCCCACTTCCAGCGGTTCGCCGTCAGTTTTTTGAACTGAACCTCCAGCGTGTAGGGAAACCCCTGGCAGTCGTACACCGTCATCTTGGTCTGTCGCGACCCGCCCTGCGTGATCTGGCTCACGGTGTCGAAGGTATTCAGCTCGGGAGCGGGATCGGTAAGATCCTTGGCGACCTTGATCTCCAGGCTGGTTCCGTTTGTCGACGGGACGATTTTAACGTTATGAGCGGCAAAAGGGCTGGGAAGCGTTCCGACAATATCCGACACCGTATCGAAGGTTCCATCGGACTTGAACGACACCGTCGCCGTAACCTGTTTGATGGTGACAGCTCCAGCAGCATCTGCCTCTTCATACCACAGAGTCAGCTCCGTCGGGGAGCCATCGAGGTCCGATTCGTCGAACTCCGCAATGAAATTATAGGTCACGGGCACGGGGACTGCGGTTTTATCCTCCAGCATAAAGGAGGCGTAGGACATGCTCTCGTGCAGGTTGGTCTCCCAAAGCGTCGTGCCGTTGTCGGTCGCTCCGGTAACATTTTTTGTCAGTTTCAGCAGGCCGGTATCCGCGTCGTAGTCCACAAGAAAGCCCGTGCCCGCACTGGTCCCGTTCAGGTTTAGAACGGTGTCGGTCGTATTTACTGCAAGAACGGGCACGCCGTTTTCGATACCCACCATGTCCAGAACAATTACGGCAGGATTGGGCGTAGCTTCCCCGTCAAGGGTGATCGTCAGATAGTTCTTACCATCGGCCGAGTTCAAGCCGGTGGCAAATTCCGTCTTGTAATCGATGCCCTCGATCTTGACCTCCGCGGGGGTATTCGTCGAGGTGTAGGCGATATCCGCGAAGCCGATCGGGAGATAGGGATCGCTCTGGCTGTCCAGGTTGCCCCGAATTCCCACGACGGTGGTCGCTCTGGCCTCCAGTTCGGTCCCCAGGGGAATGCGAATTTCGCTGATGTCGCCGGCCAGGACGTACTCCGTGGGATGCAGGGGGTCGCGGTCCATTTTGTACCCCTGCACCAGATAGCCGTTGCCCGACATCGTCAGGCGGTACCCGGTCTCGGGCCCCACGTAGAAGTTGCCCGCACGGCTGTAGATGCGGCTGGAGCTGCCGGTGCCCTGGTCGAAGATGAAATAACCCGCCCCGGTGATCATCACGTCCGACTTGTTTCCCGTGTACTGGGCAAAACCCTGAGAGTGGATGGTTTCGATGGCCGCAAGCTGAACGCCGAGGCCGACCTGCGCGGGGTTGGTGCCTCCCCTGTTGTCTCCGGCCCCGGAGGCGCTTCTCGACGTCTGAAAGAGAAGATCCTGAAAGAGCGTGGTATCCCGCTTGAACCCCGTCGTGTTGACGTTGGCGATGTTGTTGCCCGTCACGTCGAGCATCGTCTGATGCGCTTTCACTCCCGTCACTGCCGTCATAAGAGATCGTAACATTGTATGTGACACCCTCCTGCGATAAGTTTTTATCGCTCCGCGAAGATTATAGCCCCATTCCTCGAGGCCAATTCCCTGTTTACAGTTCTGCAATTTCTATCTAAGTGTCGGCAGGCCTCAGCCGGAACTGAAATAAAAAAATACAGGAGGCGTCTCACCGTCGGTTTCTTCCAATTTTCTTCCAGGTTTCTTCCAAACTGTCGGGTTGTCGCTGCGAAGGCTTGGCTTATGGATTCGGCACGATTTCCCGCTGGACCGCTTTAGTGGCAAAAAAACGCACAATGTAGGTATCCGACCATCTCCAGCCAAGCAGGTTGCCCAAAGTAAGGGTGACAATCACCGCAACGACGCAGATAAAAACGACGCCCGCTATAATCCACGCCTGTTGACGGTAATTGTTTCTGACGCGGGTTGGACGTATGTCGACGTCACGGGGTTCTTCGACCTGAATGCCCTGTTTCCTGAGTTTTTCCCTTTCCCACTTTTCCCAAAGGCTCATTCCTGCCCCTCCTTTTCATGATGGTTCAAATTTTAGCGTACTTTCCCATTTTACAACTCCGATAATGGTATAATTATGCAAATACGTAAAAATTGGGAAAAGGTTTTCCGTAACCGTTCAGCGGGGTATGGTTTCGTTTTTCCATCTGGAGGATTCAGGCATGATCGAGTACACACAGATAAAGCGACGGGGCAGGCTTTTGACGTCACGGGTAACAGAGGGAATGTTTTTTTTGCGTCGTTTCATAGGCGCGCCGCGCCAGGTCGGCAGCGTGATGCCCAGCTCTCCTTACCTGACGCGGGCGATAATGGACAGGATCGACTGGGATTCGGCGTTGAACATCGCGGAGCTCGGCGCGGGGACGGGTGTTTTTACGCGGGTTCTCGTTCAGAAGATGCCGGAGGAAGGGAGGTTGATGGTCTTCGAGATCGATCCTGCGCTGAAGGCGATGATCGAAAAGGAGCATGAAGGACTTTCCGTTTACGGCGACGCCTGCGAGCTGCCAAAGATTATGGAGACTCTGGAGGTTTCGCGCCTGGATTGCATCATATCCAGTCTTCCTTTCGCCGTATTGCCTCCGCGGATGACGGCCGCCATACTGGACGCGATCGACGCCTCGCTGAAGCCCGATGGGAAATTGATCGCCTACCAGTACTCCAGGCACATGAAATCTTACTTTGAGAAGCGCTTCGAGAGCGTGAAGATTTCGTTCGTGCTTCGCAATCTCCCTCCGGCATTTGTGTATGAGTGTTCGAGCGTAAGAAGAAAAAAGAAACAGGAAAAATAATAAAACATAAGATCAGGAGACAGGCAAAAGCCGAGAGGGTGCTTCACCAACGGAGGTGGAGCACCCTCTCGGCCTGAGGGAGAATCAATGAAAGAAAAAAGAAAAAAGAAAAAAGAAAAAAAAGAAAAATAAAAATTAACGGGGTCAGGGGACGAGTCCCCTGCGGGGTATGGGGCAGCGCCCCATGGTTTTTGCTTTCGCGCGGCGTCCTGCCGCGCTGGTGTTCTGTTGTGCCAGGGGGCTAACGCCCCCTGGACCCCCTGAAAAACACAAAAAAAGCGAAGCGAAACAGGAAAAATTCCCCTGCTCCGCTTCGCTTTTCTTTAGTTTCCGGCAGTGACCTGCTCTCCCGTGTGTACCCCACACAGTACCCTCGGCGCGGTCGGGCTTAACTTCCGGGTTCGGCATGGATCCGGGTGTGACTCCGACGCTCTTACCACCGAA
>JAISSA010000208.1 GCA_031273365.1 Synergistaceae bacterium | reverse complement strand
CCTCTTCGCCGTAGCGTCAGGGCCAGGCCGCTTCAGGGTTTCTTCTCCGCGTCGCTAAGAATAAACGTAGCAATATACATATGTCTCCACTTTCTTCTCCGGGTGTTTGAATTGGTGGTGGTCCCCTTCTGGCTGGAGATATTATACAGGGATTTTGCGGGGAAGAGAAACGAGGGAAAGGGTCGTGATCGCTCAAGCTCCAAACTTTCAAGCTCCAAACTTCGCGCCGGCCCCTTCAACTCTTCCCGCATTTTTCGCGGTGAATCAGTCATGTTTGGCCTAGGCCGAACAGCCCTTAATATTTTTCCAGGTCACATGTTAGCATCAGAGTGAACAGGCGATAAATTCCGGAAGTAGCGGATCTGGCGCCTGTTTCCGTGGGGGACATGGATCTTGAAGCGAAGGCAGACCGGAAGTTGTTGTGAGGAAGTCGTTGCGGGCAGGTTGAACCCTTTGCGGATTTTACCCTGATGTTCTGCCAATCTGTAAAGCGGTAAGACGTATCTCGCGGCAGTCGTCGATATTAAGGCTCTTAATATAAGGCTCTTAATATCGACGACTGTTTTTTATACCCGTCGTTACAGGCGGCCGGCGCGCCACCTGTTCAGAAGGTCCAGAAAACGATGGCCGTATTTTTCCAGCTTCGTCCGCCCCACGCCGGGAATGGCCAGAAATTCCTCCCCGTTCGCGGGCATTGCCGCACATATGCTGTGCAGGACGGAATCCGCGAACACCACGTAGGGCGGCACGTTCTGCGCGTCCGCCAGCTCCCGCCGCAGGCCGCGCAGCAACCCGAACAGCTCCCCGTCTGCCGTGGCTCCAGCCTCTTTTCTCGCGCCTGTCACTCGCGTTTTTCGCGGCTCGTGCCGGCGCATCAGAAGCTTTTCCCGGTTACGCAGAAAGGGGCGGGTCCGGTCGGTGAACGAAAGCACGGGGTACTCGCCGGAGACCTTCAGGTAGCCGTCGGCCGTCAGGAAATTGATCATTTCCCGAATTTCCTGCCTGTGATATTCCTTCATCAGGCCCCAGGTCGAGATCGTCTCGAAGCCGAGGGTTCTGATCTGCGCGTTGTGCGAGCCGCGCAGCACGTCGATCAGCAGAGTGATCCCAAACTGCCGGCCGGAGCGTTCTTCCATGCGGTACACGCAGGAAAGAATCTTTTGCGCCTCCGTGGTGATGTCCCTGCGCTCCGTGACGGAAACGCAGTTGCCGCAGGCGGCGCACTCGTTTTTGACGTCCGTCTCCCCGAAGTAGTTCAGAATATGAGCGCGCAGGCACCGGCCCGTGTTGCAGTAGTCGATCATGGACTGGAGTTTTCGGTACGCGGTCTGTTTGCTCCCGGCATCCTCGCCCTGCTCGATCAGGAAGCGCGCCGTGACGATGTCCTTCGGAGCGAACAGCAGCACGCACTCGGCGGAAGAGCCGTCGCGACCGGCGCGGCCTGCCTCCTGGTAGTAGCTGTCGATGCTGCCCGGCATGTTGTAGTGGACGACGCAGCGCACGTTGGACTTGTCGATCCCCATGCCGAAGGCGTTGGTGGCGACCATGATCGGACGATGATCGCGGATGAACGCCTCCTGGTTCGTCCGGCGCTCCTCCTCCGAAAGGCCGGCATGGTACCGAACGGCGGGGAAGCCCTTTTTCCCGAGCTCCTCGCAGACCTTCTCCACCGTGCGTCGCGTCGAGCAGTAAACGATCCCCGGGGACCCGGAAAATTTTTCGACGTAGTCCAGAAGGAACGCCGTCTTGTCGGCGGGATGTTCGACCTGGAAAAAAAGATTTTCGCGGTCGAAACCGGTGGTCAGAACGAAAGGGTCCTTCAGGTTCAGCCTGACGACGATGTCGTCGCGGACCTCGGGGGTCGCCGTGGCGGTGAAGGCCGCGACGGGCGGACGCCGGGGCAGAAGCTCGACGGCCGCGGAGAGCTTCAGATAAGAAGGACGAAAATCGTGCCCCCACTGAGAAACGCAGTGCGCCTCGTCGATGACGAAAAGCCGCAGGTCCAGCGTCGAGAAGAGCTCCCTGAACGGAGCGTTTTCGAACCGCTCCGGCGCGACGTAAAGCAGCCCGATCCGGCCGCGGCGGACGGAGCTCAGGATGCCGCGCACCTCCTCCCACTCCATCGCGCTGTGAAGCGCCGCCGCCCGAACGCCGTTCTGAAGCAGCGCGTCGACCTGATCCTTCATCAGGGAAATCAACGGGGACACGACGACCGTCACCCCGCCGAGCGTCAGCGCCGGAATCTGGTAGCACAGCGACTTCCCCGCGCCCGTGGGCATGACGCCGAGCACGTCCTGCCCCTTCAAAATCTTTTCTATAATATCGCCCTGACCCCTGCGAAAGGAGTCGAAGCCGAAGACCTCTTTCAAAATATCGACAGACCGTTTCAAAACCGCCGCAAACCTCCACATGTTTCTGTTGTTGTACCAGTATAGCAGGCTTCCATGGAGAAAAACAAACGTAAACGTAAGCATTCAGCCTTCAGGGGACAGAGCTCGCCCGCCCCCTTCCCGAGGCCCGTCGAACAATAGGCACTTAAAAGTACCTACTATTTTTTCAGGAGTTAGTTGTCTATATTTATGTAGCCTCTCTTATGAACCAGGTGATTTTGCAGCGAGGGAATCACGGAATTGGTTAATCAATGATTGTTATAGCGTACTCGTTCAAACCCCGTGCGTTCAGTTTTGTCCCGACAGTTACTTCAGCGCGGCGCCGCGGGGGTTTCAGGGGGCCGGCGCGCCCCGAGGGCGGTTGTCATGTTTCTCACTAAATACTCTATAGAAATGAGGGATTGCAGTGGGCTTTTTTGAGTTTAGCGAAGAGCAGAAGATGTTGCGCAAGGCAATCAGGGAGTTTGTTGAGGCCGAAGTGGCGCCGAAGGCGGCCGAGTGGGACGAAAAAGACGTTTGTCCCGTGGAACTTTTCAAGAAGCTGGGCGAGCTTGGCGTCAACGGAATTTTTGTCCCGGAGCAGTACGGCGGCGCGGGGCAGGGGGCCGTGGCGCGCGCGATCTGTCTGGAGGAAATTTCCCGCCATTCGGCCGGGCTGGGCATAGCCCTGATGACGCACCATCTGGGCGTCTATCCCATCCTTCAGTTCGGCACGGAAGAGCAGAAGAAAAAGTACCTTCCGGACCTCTGCTCCGGGGCGAAAATCGGCGGCCTTGCGGTGACCGAGCCGGGCGGCGGTTCGGATTTCAGCGGACAGAAGACCGTGGCGGAGAAGAAGGACGGGAGCTGGACGGTCAACGGCAGGAAGTGCTTCATCACCAACTCGCACATCGCCGACGTCACCGTCTTCACCGCCAAAACCGGCGAGGACGAAAAGGGGCGCAACAAGCTTTCCGCCTTTATCGTCGAAAAGGGCGCGAAGGGCTTCGAGCCGGGCCGCAAGGAGCACAAGCTCGGGCTTCGCGGGTCCGTCACGGGCGACCTGGTGTTCGCGGACGTCAGCGTGCCGGAGGACGCGATTCTCGGTAAGGAAGGCGCGGGCGCCAAAATCGGGATGGAGGGCATCGGCGAGGTCGGGCGCGCCGGAATGAGCGCCATCTGCGTCGGCATCCTGAGAGGCTGCGTCGAAGAGGCGGTCAAATTCGCCAACGAGCGCATCGTCTACGGGAAGCCGATCGCGAAACTTCAGGCCATTCAGCTCGAGGTGGCGAAGATAAGGGCGGACTACGAGGCTGCCCGTTTGCTGACGTACAACGCGGTGGGCCTGAAGGACAGCGGGCAGCCCTGCGCCAACGAGGTGGCCACGGCGAAGTACGTCTCGACGGAGACGGCGGTCGCGTCCTCGAAGAGGCTGATGGACCTGATGGGCGGCTACGGCATCGTCAACGAGTATCCCGTCGGGCGTTTCCTGCGCGACGCGCTGGCGTCCATCCCTTCCGGCGGCACGTCCCACATTATGCAGATCATTATTGCGGCCAATACCCTGAGCGGATTTCAGCCTTAAGTCATGCCGTACAACGTCGCTGTTTGCGTAAAACCCGTTCCGGATCCCAAACACTACGACCGGGTCACGATTGACCCCGTCAAAAAAACCATCACCCGCACGGGGATTCCGACCCTGATCAACCCGGTGGACAAGACCGCCATCGAGGCCGGTTTGCAGTTGCGCGAGCGTCACTCGGGAAGCGTCGTCGCGATCTCCATGGCGCCGCCGAACGCCGAAGAAATTTTGCGCGAGGTCCTGGCGATGGGGGCGGACGAGGCGTACCTTTTGAGCGATCGCGCCTTCGGCGGCGCGGATACGCTGGCCACGTCGTACACGCTCTGTCATGGCCTGAGAAAAATAGAGGCTCTCAGGGGCCATGCGTTCGATTTCGTCCTCTGCGGCAGCGAAAGCGCCGACGGCGCCACGGCTCAGGTCTCCTCACAGCTCGGGGAGTGGCTGGGGTATCCCCACCTCTGGAACGCGTTTGCGTTCGAAGAGATAGAAGAGATGCCGGAGGCGGGCGACCCGGAAAAAAAGGCGTTTTCCATCAGGACAAAAATGGAAAACGGGTACATGGAGTGGAGGGCGCGTCCTCCTTTTGTGCTGGGCGTGGCGCGCGAACTCAATAAACCCCGGTTTACCTCGGTCATGGGAATCATGAAGGCGAAAAACAAGCCCCTGACGGTTTGGAGCCGCGCCGACCTGGATGGGGCGGAGGACGCCTTTTTGGGCCTCTCGGGGTCGCCCACCCAGCCGGGAGAGATCTTCTCTCCGGACCTGAAACGTTCCGGAAAACTTCTTGAGGGAAGCGCGGAGGAAGTTGTGGAGCAGATCGTGGCCGTTCTCAGGTCTAACGGCGTTGTGACGGGCGACTGACGATGAGGATCGAATCATGAGCAAAAAAATATGGGTACACGCCGAGCTTGCCGACGGCAAAATAACCGGCGTGGCGTTCGAACTTCTCTGCAAAGCCCGGGAACTCGCCGAGGCGATGGGCGACGCGGAGGTGGAGGCCACTCTTTTGGGAAGCGGAGTGGAGAAGGAGGCCGCCCTTCTGGCGGAATGGGGGGCAACGACGATCCATGTGGCGGACGACCCGGACCTGCGGCTGTATTCCCCTGTGACGTACGTCCCCATTCTGGCGCAGCTGGCTGCTTCTCACCTGCCGGATATCTGGCTTTTCGGGGCCACGGCGATCGGGTCGGCTCTGGGGCCCGCCGTCGCCGCGCGCCTGAAGACGGGGATGGCCGCCCACTGCGTCGACCTCGGGATCAACGGGGAAAAGAAGCTGACGGCCCTTGTCCCCTCGTTCGGGGGCAAGGTCATCGGGGAAATTCTCTGCCCCAACGTAAAACCCCAAATGGCCAGCGTCAAGCCGGGCATCTTCGTTAAAAAGCCCCCCGTTCCGGTTCCGCTGCGCGTCGAAAAGCTGGAGTCGTCGGTCTGGAAGAACGGGCTCGACCTTAAAGGGTTGAAGCCGGTGAACGTCGTCCGGCGTCCGCCGGAGGGTCTGCCCCTCAACGAGGCCGACGTCGTGGTCTGCGGGGGTTATGGGGTTGGAAGCGTGGAGAACTGGCGCCTGCTGGAGGAACTCGCCCGGCGTCTCGGCGGCGCGGTGGCCTGCACGCGGCCCGCCGTGGACGAGGGATGGGCGGAGGAGCACTGCATGGTGGGAACCAGCGGCCAGAGCATTCGTCCAAAGGTCTATATCGGATTCGGCATCTCCGGAGCGACGCATCACGTATGCGGGATGAACGGCGCCGGGGTGGTCATCAGCGTAAACCGCGACGCGGAGGCCCCTGTTTTCGAGGTCTCGGATTTTCGCGCGGTGGGCGACGTGAATGGGATTCTTCCTCTGCTGGTGGAGGCGGTGAAGCCGAAAATTTCGTGGTAAATGCGGCAGCAGCAGGGATTCCGCTAAAACGGAATCACAGGTGTTCGAGTAAATTTAAGGAGGTCCTGTATATGAATAATTTATTGCTGGAAGTGGAAAATGGAATCGCGGTCGTGACCATCAATCGTCCGAAATCCCTCAACGCCCTCAACAGCGAGACCCTTGCGGAGCTCAGCGAGTGCTTCAGCGATATCGAGAAGCGCGACGACGTGAAGGTTCTTATCCTGACCGGATCGGGAGAGAAATCTTTCGTGGCCGGCGCGGACATCAGCGAGATGGTGAACAACGACGCCATCGGAGGCCGGAAGATGGCCCTGCTCGCCAAGGCCGCGTTCGAGAAGCTGGAGAACATGCGTCAGGTGACCATCGCCGCGGTGAACGGTTTCGCCTTGGGCGGCGGCTGCGAGATCGCCATGGCCTGCGACATCCGCATCGCGTCGGAGAACGCCAAATTCGCTCAGCCCGAGGTCGGACTGGGCACCATTCCCGGCTTCGGCGGCACGCAGCGTCTGCCCCGCCTCGTCGGCAAGGGACGCGCGAAGGAACTGATCTTCACCACCGACATGATCGACGCTCAGGAGGCGTGGCGCATCGGGCTCGCCAACAAGGTCGTTCCCCTGGCCGAGCTGCTCGACAAGTGTAAGGAAATGGCGAAGAAAATCATGGCCCAGAGCAGCTACGCCGTCTCTCTGGCGAAGGCCGCCATCAACGCGGGGCTCGACGTCGACCTGAACAGCGGTCTGAAACTCGAGGCGGACCTTTTCGGCGTCACCTTCGCGACGGCGGACAAGAAGGAGGGCATGACGGCCTTCGTGGAGAAGCGCAAGGAGAAAAAATTCACCGACTTTTAGCAGCAGCTTCAAATTCGGAAGGGAGGTAACAGAATGTCGAAAAAGCCAATTGTCAGCGCGGCGGATGCCGCTCTTTTCGTTAAGGACAACGACGTCGTCACCACCAGCGGATTTGTGGCCAGCTGTATGCCGGAGGCGCTGACCAAAGCACTGGAGAAGCGCTTTCTGGAGACGGGATCTCCCAAAAACCTGACGCTCTTCTACGCCGCCGCCCAGGGCAACCGGGACGGCAGCGGAGCCGACCACTTCGCCCACGAGGGGATGACGAAACGGGTCATCGGCGGTCACTGGAACATGGTTCCCAACCTGGGCAAAATGGCCATCGAAAACAAAATAGAGGCCTACAACCTGCCCCAGGGCGTTCTCTCCCAGCTCTATCGGGATATCGCGGGGCATAAGATCGGCACCATCACCCACGTGGGGCTGAACACCTTCGCCGACCCCCGCGTCGAGGGCGGGAAGCTCAACAGCGTCACGAAGGAAGACATTGTGGAGGTCGTCAGCATTCTGGGGCAGGAAAGGCTGCTCTATAAGCCTCTTGCCTTTAACGTGGCCTTCATCCGCGGCACGTACGCGGACGAGAACGGCAACGTCACGCTGGAGCACGAGGTGGCCTCTCTGGAGGCGACCTCCATCGCGCAGGCGACCAGAAACGGCGGAGGAAAAGTGGTCGTTCAGGTGGAAAAAGTGGTGGCCAACGGCTCTCTGGACCCCAGGCTGGTTAAAATTCCGGGGATTTACGTGGACGCCATCGTTGTGGTTCAGGACAGGGCCGATCACGCCCAGTGCGTGGGCTGCGAGTACGACGGGGCCATGGCGGGCGACTTCCGGGTGCCCCTGAGCAGCCTGACGTTCCCGCCGCTCGACGCCAAAAAGATCATCGGCCGCAGGGCGGCGATGGAGCTTACCGCCAATACGGTGGTCAACCTGGGCATCGGCATCCCCGAGTACATTTCCATGGTGGCCAGCGAGGAGGGCATCGGCGACTACATGACCCTGACCGTGGAGGCGGGCCCCGTGGGCGGCGTGCCTCAGGGCGGCCCCAAATTCGGCGGCTCCGTGAACGCGGAGGCCATTCTCGATCAGGGCTACCAGTTCGACTTCTACGACGGCGGCGGCGCGGACTTCGCCTTTTTAGGGCTGGCTCAGGCCGACAGGGAAGGCAACATCAACGTCAGCAAGTTCGGGCCCAGAATCGCCGGCTGCGGCGGGTTCGTCAACATCACCCAGAACGCCAAGCGGGTGTTTTTCTGCGGCACCTTCACCGCCGACGGCCTCAAAACCAAAGTGGCCGACGGCAAACTCGTCATCACGCAGGAAGGAAAAGAACGAAAGTTCATCGAAAAAGTGGAGCAGATTACCTTCAGCGGCCTCTACGCCCAAAAGACCGGGCAGCCCGTTCTGTACATCACCGAGCGGGCGGTTTTCGAGCTGCGCGCCGACGGCGTGTATCTCATCGAGGTGGCCCCCGGCGTCGACGTCAAAACCCAGGTTACGGACCTCATGGGGTTCGAGCCGAAGGTGGACGGCGCTCCGAAGTTGATGGATTCCCGCATTTTTTCCGACGCGCTGATGGGCCTGAAGAAGTAAGCCGGCCCGCGCGGGGTCGGGAACTCTACGGTAAAGAGGGTCTTTATTAGATGAATACTGGGATTCTTGTCCTTCTGATAGCTTTTATCCTGTTCGGCGTTCTGGCGTTCAAGCAGCTGAACGCGCTTATTCTGGCGCCCATCGTGACGATGTTCGTGCTGATCTGCTTCGATATGCCCTATTTGGGCACGTTGAGATGGCCCAGCACCGCCCAGTGGGACTTTGGGACGGGACTGATCGGGGCCTTCATGCCCAACGCCACCAAGTACGTCACGCAGTACTTTCTGGTGTTCTTCGTCGGGGCGCTGTTCGGAGCGGTGTACCAGTTCACCGGCGCCGCCAAGTCCATCGCGAAGTGGATGGCCGGCAAGTGCCACGGCAAATACGTGGCGGGCATCATCATGACGATCACCGGAATTCTGACCTACGGCGGCATCAGCGGCTTCGTCGTGTTCTTCGTCATCTACCCCATCGCGCTTCACGTTTTCCGCGAGGCGAACATCACGCGCCGCCTCATTCCGGGGGCCATCTCGGCGGGCTGCTGGACGTGGTCCATGTACGGCCCCGCCACTCCCGCGATCCAGAACGTCATTCCCGTGCGCGAGCTGGGGACGCTGCCGACGGCGGCCTTCGTTCCCTCCCTCATCATCACGGTGCTTTCCTACGTGTTGATCTTCTGGTGGCTGGAATACCGCACCGCCGCCTTTAAGAAGAAGAACATCCTGTTCGACGACCTTTCGCTCCGCACGCAGCTCACCGAAGAAGAGCTGAGGAGCGAGGACAAGGACGAAGACCTGCCCAACGTGTGGATTTCCTTCATTCCCATCGCCCTCATTCTGTTCTTCTTCAACGCGCCCCTGCTCCCGAACCCGGACCCGACCTCGCCGGTCGCCCGTGTGGGGTTTCCGGTCGAAATCGCCGTCTTTCTCGGCGTGGCCGTCGCCACCGTTTTGATGTACAAACGCATCGCGGGCGGCATCAACGGATGGATCAAGGTTTTTAACAAGGGCGCGGCCGACAGTGGCGTGGCCATTCTCAACACGGCCATCGTCGTCGGCTTCGGCGGAGTGGTTCAGCAGACCCAGGGCTTCAAGGACCTGATCGCCGCGCTCCAGACTTTCGACATGTCTCCGCTGTACTTCGTCTTCTTCACGGTGGCCGTCGCCGCCGGAGCCTGCGGTTCCGCGTCCGGCGGTCTGGGCGTCTCCTTCAACGCCCTGAAGGACACCTATATCGCCCTTGGCGTCCAGCTGCCCTACGTTCACCGCATCGCGGCCATCGCGTCCGGCACGCTGGACAGCCTTCCCCACCAGGGCGCACAGATCAACCTTCTGGGCATCTGCAAGCTGACCCACAGGGAAGCCTACTGGGATATTTTCGTCACCCAGCTCGTTATTCCCATCATCGCCGGCTTCGTGTTCAT
>JAISSA010000148.1 GCA_031273365.1 Synergistaceae bacterium | reverse complement strand
CGGACTCCCTTCATCGCCGGCAGAAGAAGCGACATGAAAAGCGCCGCCGCCGGGACGCCCGCGTTGCAGCCGCTCAGCTTGTCGCTGATGTCGGGTTCCTCCGTGCCTTCCTTCCAGATAGCGCTCTGCGAGTCGATCGTGACCCTCCCGACGACGTCCACGTCAATCTCTCCATATATGTCCACAGTCCCGGACGTCGCCGAGGTGAACCTCACCACCCAGGTCAGCCCGTCCGCCGTGACGGGAGGCAGTTCAAAGGGCTGGCTCAGCGTGGGGTTCACCTCGGGCATTTTGATGGGAACCGGCAGGGTCACCATTTTCGCGTATCTCCACGCGTTGATGTCGAGCCTCGAGGCGTCCAGCTCCACGAGGATGCTGTAGCTCGTCAAAAACTGCTCTCCGCTGTCCACCTCCGTCAGGAAATTCAGGTATCCGCTGTCCTGCAGCGCGACCCGCACCACCCCCTTTTCGGCGTGGCCTCCGCCCTTCAGAAGCCATCTTCCGCCGATGTCGTACGCAAATGAAGAACCCGTCGCCAGAAACACGACGGCCATAATCATCAATAATATCTGCAATACCTGCCATACCTGCCATATTTTGCGCATACTCGATCCTTCCCACTAAAAAATATTTATATTTTACAAAATTATTATCGGCAAAAGCAACATCAAATTTAAAAATCCGGGGAGGGGACGCGCCCACCTGCCCCCCTGAGCTTGAATGTCGAGTGTAAAATTCGAGAGAAAAAATCGTGCGTTGTGCTTGCATATTCCTTCTATCGATGCAAAAATGGCAATCAGGTTTTAGATCCGCGCGATCGATGGGGCAGGCGTATTTTTTATTTTGTTATTTTGTTTTTTCATTCTGAAAGGGGGACAAAGGCATGGCAGGAAGAAGAGGCATATGTGCAGGCATAGTGTTTCTGCTGTGCACGCTGTTTTTTATGACGACTCCCGCCGGGGCCGCCGAGGGAGAGAAGAAACCGTTTTTCCTGTCTCCGGCGGTAAGCGGATATTTCCCGACGGACTCCAAAACCCGCGACGCGTTCGGAAGCGCATGGTGGGGCATTGGCGTGACCCTGAACACGGAAGCTCTGTTTGGCGGTTTCGACTCGGCAGGCCTGAGCTTCGCTCCCTACTTTGGCCTTTATCACGGGGACAAGGAGGACAACGACGCCTGGGTCATTCCCCTCGGCATTCAGGCGCGCTGGACCCTGAGCGCGCAGGGCAGCGTGAAACCCTACGCGGGAATCGGAGTCGCGGGTTACGGGATAAAGTTCGACGACCGTCCGGCAGGCGTCGACACCGGCTGGAGAGGCGCCTTTGGAGGGCGTTTTATGCTGGGCATGGACATCACCCGCTGGTTTAACGTGGAAGCGGCCTACAACATCGTTTCCGAGGTAAAGGACTACGACCTCAGCGGGTTTTCCATTCGGGGCAAGTTCAGGATCTATTTTTAGTGAAGAGCAAAATATTGGAAGAGAAACAAAAAAGCGCGAAGACCCTGATTCTGCTCAGATACGAGAACCGAAGGTCCCGCGCTTTTTGAGCTGCCCGGGCGGCTGCGCCGCTCAGTGTACCCGGCTGCCCAGCGGAATTTCCGCGTCAGGGACGATCAGCGCCACCCGCTCGCTCTCGCCTTCGCCGGCGCTGGCGGCGAGGATCATTCCATTGCTCTCGACCCCGCACAGCTTCGTCGGCTTCAGGTTCGTCACCATGACGATACGCCGCCCCTCCAGCTCCTCCGGTTTGAAGAAATTTTTGATGCCCGAGCAGATCGTCCGGCGTTCGTAGCCCAGGTCGACCTCGAGTTTATAAAGTTTCTTCGATCTCGGAATCTCCTCCACCCTGACGACCTGCGCAACGCGCATCTCGACGGCGCGAAACCCCCCGATGTCGATCTCCGCCTCGTGTTCCACGACCTGCTGCTCCTCCTTCGCCTGCGGCGCGCGGTCCTTCTTCCACTGCTCCAGATCGATGCGGGGAAACAGGACCTCGGCCTTATCGACTCTGGTTCCTGCGCCGCCGCCCCAGCGAAAGTCATCGAGCCGCTCCGAAAGCGGCGTTCCCGCGCAGCCGAGCTGCCTCCAGATTTTTTCCGCCGACTCGGGGATGTAGGGCGCCACCAGCAGCGCCGAAAGCCGCAGCACCTCGTAAAGGGTGTGCAGGACACTCCTCAGGCGCTCCGTCTGTCCCTCCTTATTCAACTTCCAGGGCATCGTCTCGTCGATATACTTGTTGCCCCGGGCGATAAAACCCCAAATCTGCTTCAGCGCCTCGTCGTAGGAGAACGTGGTCATGGCCTGATCGACCAGCGCCACGGCGCTTTCGCCGGACGCGCGAAGCTCCAGGTCGAGCGGATCGCCGCTCGCGCCCCCGATGTTCCCGTCCGGGACCACGCCGTCTGAGTAATTGACGATCATCTGGAGCGTGCGGTTCAGCAGGTTCCCCAGGTCGTTCGCCAGATCGCTGTTGATGCGACCCGCAAGCGCCGTCTCCGAGAAGTCTCCGTCGTTGCCGAACGGGACCTCGCGCAACAGGAAGTATCGGAAGGCGTCGGCGCCGTAGAGCTCGGCCATTTTAAACGGATCGACGACGTTGCCTTTGGATTTGCTCATTTTCTCGCCGTCGACGGTCCACCAGCCGTGAGCGATCACCGACACCGGGACGTTGACCCCCAGCGCCAGAAGCATCAGCGGCCATATCACGCAGTGAAAGCGGATGATGTCCTTGCCGACCATGTGCCGCACGGCGGGCCAATATTTTTGGAACATCTCCGGGCTGTCCAGATAGCCGACCGCCGTCGCGTAGTTGATCAGCGCGTCGAACCAGACGTAAACCACGTGCTTCTCGTCGCCGGGAATGGGAATCCCCCATTTGAGGGTCGTCCGCGAGACGGACTGATCGCGCACCTCTCCGCGAAGGAAACTCATGATCTCGTTGTAGCGGATGCGGGGCATCACGCCCTGCAGGTTTTTTTCGTAGTGAGCGATGAGCTGCGGGACGTATTTCGAGGCCCTGAAGAAGTAGCTTTCCTCCTTCATGGTGATCAGGGGACGCCCGCAGTCGGGGCAGGTCCGATTGCTTCCCATGCCCGACTCCGGAACGTAGGTCTCGCAGGGCACGCAGTACCAGCCCTCGTAATTGCCCTTATAAATGTCGCCCTGGTCCATCAGTTTCTTGAACATGGCCTGCACCGCGCGGATATGACGGTCTTCCGTCGTGCGGATAAAGTCGTCGTTGCTGATGTTCAGAACCTTCCAGAGCTCCCTGAAGTTGACGTGGATTTTGTCCACCAGCTCCTGAGGCGTCATCCCCTTCGCCTCGGCCGCCGCCTGCACCTTCTGTCCATGCTCGTCCGTTCCCGTCAGAAAGCGGACGTCACAGCCCTTCATACGCATATAACGACTCATCACGTCGCAGGCGATGGTCGTGTAGGCGTGTCCGATATGAGGAATGTCGTTGACGTAATAGATTGGGGTCGTGATGTAAAAGCTCTTCTTCTCCATCGTAAATCCTCCATAGATTCCCGCAGATTCCCGCCTGCCGGTTCGTTCAGGGGCTGATAAATTACAGTATGAATATACTACACCTTTCTGATCGATTTTGTGTAAGCATTCAAACCCCCACATCGCCCACCCTGGCGAAAACCGGCGAAAGACTTCGGGGCAGGGCCGAACGCATGGGCAGTCACTGCAATTTATCCCCAAAAAGACAGTAAACACCCAGCACGCCCTTTTCGACGCTCACCTTCACGCGACGTTCCAGCGGCAGGTTGCTGATGGCAAAGGGACGCCCCTGCTGCAGCGTCGCGTCATGCAACTCCCATTTGACGCCCTCGATGCTCACGCCCTCGCAGGCCCCGGTCATAGGCAAAAGAGAAAGCGCGCCCGGCGGAGAACAAAAGGACAGCTCCATCTTCCCGGAGATGGGGATCATAATCTCCGATTCGTCCGCGAACGCGCGAACGCGCACCCCCCACTCGTTCCCCCAGAGGGCGGAAAAAATATTTCCGAACGTATGATCGAATCGTTTTCCCCAGCAACCCGTGACCAGAATGTCGCCCCTCATGCGGTTCAGGCAGAGCTGAAAATCGGTGTAGTCCTTGTCCGCCGCGTACAGGACAGGCTCGACGTCGAGGCATTCCAGCCACCTTCGTCCCTGAGGTCCAATGCTGTCGAAATCGCCCAGCACGTGCACCGGGCGGACGTTCGCGGCCATGCACGCCTCCACGCCGCTGTCGGCGGCCCAGACGCATCTGTTCGAGGCGACCTCGCTCAGCCAGGACGCGTCCGGCGCACGCCCTCCCAGGATCAAAATCTGTCGTGCGTCGACAGCATGGTCGAAGACGGCCTCCAGCTGCGGCAGGGAAAAACGGGACATGGCCGTCATCCTCCGAAAACCCCGCCGTTGCGCGCTTTTTCGAGCGCGCCATAAGCGCTTTCCTCGTCCATCAAAATCTCCCGCGGCTTCGAGGAGTTCATCGACAGCGGGCCAACGATGCCCAGCTGCTCGAGGCCCGTAACCAGCCGCCCCGCGCGGGTATGTCCGACGTTGAGATAGCGCTGCAGCCCGCTGGCCGACGCGATGCCCGTGTCCATGACGACCCTGATGGCCTCCTCGATCCTGGGGTCGTCGATGACGGCAGACCCGGAGCGAGCGCCGTTTTCACCGCCGCCGTTTCTTCCGCTGACGCAGTCCTCGAAATCGATGTACTCCGGTTCTCCGAATATGTTTTTCATGTAGTCCACAAAAGCGAGCGTCCGTTCCTCCGTGATGAAGGCCGCCTGCAGGCGGAGCGGACGCGGGTAGCGCGTGCTGTAAAAGAGCATGTCGCCCCTGCCCAGGAGCTTTTCGGCGCCGCCCGTATCGATGATCGTGCGGGAGTCCGTCTGGGACGGGACGGCAAAGGCGACGCGCGCCGGGACGTTTGCCTTGATGAGTCCCGTGATGACGTCGACGGAGGGGCGCTGCGTCGCGAGGATCAGGTGGATTCCGGCAGCACGCGCCTTCTGCGCGAGGCGCGCGATCAGCCCCTCCACCTCCCTGCCCGACGTGTACATCAGGTCGGCAAGCTCGTCCACCACGACGACGATATGGGGAAAACGGCTTTTCGGCAGAACTTTTTCGTTGTACGACGCCAGATTGCGGACTTTGGCCCTCGCGAAGCACTCCGAACGGTTTTCCATCTCCTGCACGGCCCAGGAAAGCGCGGCGATGGCCTTTTTGGGGTCCGACACGGGACGCGCCAGAAGGTGCGGCAACCCATCGTATATCGCAAATTCCACGTATTTGGGGTCGACCAGAATGAGTTTCAGCTCCTCCGGGCTGCGCTGGGAACACATGCCGAGAATGCAGGTATTCGTGAAAACGCTCTTGCCCGAGCCCGTCGTCCCCGCCACGAGCAGGTGAGGCATGTCCTCCAGCCCGCAGACCAGGTGCTTCGAGTCGACCCGCACGCCCATGGGCAGGAGCAGTCGGGCGTCGCTTTTTCGAAATTCCTCCGACTCCACGACGGAACGCAGGGGAATCACCCTGCGTCCGGGGTTGGGAATCTCGATGCCGACGTAACGCTGGCCCAGAATGGGCGCCTCCACGCGAACCGAAACGACCGCCAGGGCCATCGTCAGGTCGCTGGCAAGTCCGGCAACCTTACTGACCTTGATGCCCGGGGCCAGCTCCAGCTGAAACTGGATCACGGACGGCCCGACGACGATGTGCGCCACCGTGGCCTTCACCCCAAAATTCTGCAGCGTGGTGACGATGACGTTCGCCTGCTCCTGCGCCAGATCTCTGCTGTCTTCCCCCTCGTCATCTCCGGCCGGAGGGCCGAAGATATCCGGAGGCGGCGGAAAAATTCCCACTCGCATCCGCCTCGGCGGCTCTTTTTTGGGAAGCTCCGCCTCCGGAAGCGTTTCCTGCACCACGAACGCGGCCCCCCTCTCATCCGCTTCATCCGGCAGAGTGCCCGCGCCTTCGTCATTTTTCGCCGACGGAGCCGCTTGTTTTATCCGAAACGAGGATGTCAGAAACTCTCTCAACTCCTTAGCCCGTTCCTCCGGAAGGGGTTCAGACACGCTTTCAACCCCGATGATCCGCGCCGAATCGAGCTCCGCCTTCGACAACAGAGGCCGCCTGCGCCCCACGGACTCACGCACGGGCTTCGGTGCGGTCACCG
>JAISSA010000104.1 GCA_031273365.1 Synergistaceae bacterium | reverse complement strand
CCGTGCACCACCAGCGCCCGCTCGCAGCCGAGCAGCCGCAGCGTCTCGGCCACCACGTTGCAGAGCGACATTTCGTACACCCCGACGAGCATGATGGGTGGACGGGCCGGGTTGATGAGGGGCCCGAGCACGTTGAACATCGTCCGCGTGGCAAGGGCCTTTCTGGCGGGCATGGCGTGTTTGATGCCGCCGTGGTAGTGAGGCGCGAAGAGGAAGGTCACGCCCAGCCTGTCGAGCATTCCGCGCGCCGTCTCCGGGGACATGTCGAGTTTCACGCCGAAACGCTCCAGCAGGTCGGCGGCGCCGCACTTCGACGAGACCGAGCGATTGCCGTGCTTGGCCACCGGCAGCCCCGCCTCGGCCGCGACAAACGTGACGGCGCTCGATATGTTGATGGTGTTCGCGCCATCCCCTCCGGTGCCCACGATGTCCGCGAAGACGTAATCCGGCCTGGGGAACGCGCGCGCTCCCGCACGCAGGGCCTGCGCCGCTCCCGCGATCTCCTCCGCCGTTTCCCCGCGCAGTTTCAGCGCCACCAGCACCGCCGCGATCTCCACGTCGTTCAGGTCCCCTCGAATGACCGCGTCGAAGAGCCTCGCGCTCTCTTCCCTCGCCAATTTTTCCCCGGACATGAGCCTGTTCAGTACCGCCTTCATAAAAATGTCTCCCTTCGTCGTCCAGACCATTTTTTTAAAAATTTGCAACAAAAAAGCGAGGAGCCGATCCTCAGCGCCCCTCGCCCGTTGACGTTCACAAAAATCGATAAAAAAAGAGGGGCTCTGTCGGAATGTCTGTTACACCCTCAGAGCCTCTCCGGTAAAATCTAAAGAAACGGCAAACCTGAGGTGGAAGCTAGAAGCGCCGCCACCAAAGGCCTTTATTCGTAAAATTTGCAAAAAAACTGTCCACGTCTGTAACGATCATCTTTTTCACACAAAGCCCTCTTTATTAAAACTTTTAAGCTCTATCCGACAATCAGAACGAAGCAGATTGTAACGCCGCGCTCCAAATTTGACAAGCCCCCAAATCAGTGTTTTATCGATATCGTGAAATTTAAAATCTGCCTGAGGCGTTATGGAACCCAAATGAGCCGCGTCAGGTCTTCAGCCGTGAGGTAAAAACGCAGCTCCCATATCCGGGAGCGGCCGCGGGCGACGCCCTCCGCTCCCAGCAGCGTGCCCCGGCTGAAATTCAGCGTCAGCCCGGCCATGGAACCCGTCAGCAGAAACATGGCAAACTCCGACATCAGGGGTTCGTGCCCCACGATCATTATCTTTTTGTCGGAGGAACCGTACTCCGACAGAACGTCGGACGCAAAATCGCGCACATCGTCGCCGGGCTCCAGCCCCATACGCTGCTGCAAAATATTTTCGACGCCGAGCGCCTTTGCCACGCCTTCCGCGGTCATTCGGCTTCGCGTCAGAGGGCTGTGAACGATCACGTCAGGCGTCTCGTCGAGCTTTCGCAGAAATTCGCCCGCCCGCGCGGCCTCCCGCTGCCCCTGAGCCGACAGGGGTCTTTCCGGATCATACCGGGCTGTAACGGCATGACCATGCCGCATCAGAAATAGCTTCACTTTCCGATGCCCCCCGCCATGGCAAGCAGCCGCTCCCTGAGCGTCTGTGCCGCGCTCCGGACGCTCCTTCTGTAATCCGCGTCATTTTCGGCGACGCCCGCAAAAATAACGCCGCGGGAGCTGTTGACCAGCAGGCGACGCCCCCCGTTGCCGAAAAGCCCATCCAGCGCGGACAGGGTCCCTCCCTGCGGCCCGACGCCGGCGACCAGCAGAGGCATCTCGTCGCCGACGATCCGGCGGATTTTCCTCAGAGCCTCCGGATACGTCGCTCCGCCTTCCGCAAAAACGTTGCCGTTCAGGTTCCATTCCCCCGCGACCTTTTCGGCCACCACTTCGTAGACCCTGCGTCCATCGGCCAGCAGCAGGTCCTGAATTTCCACGGCCGAGGGGTTGCTGTCGTGAACGTAAACGACCACGCCTTTCGTGTCGTCGACAAGGAAGTCCTTCAGGGTATCGACGCCGAACCAGGGCGTGACCATGACGCCATCGAAGCCCAGCCGATCGAAGAGCTCGACGGCGACCATCCTGACGGCGCTTCCAATCTCGCTGCGCTTGACGTCCGCCAGTATCGGAGTTTCCGGAACGCGTTCCCTGACGTACCGGTTGGTTCGAGCCAGGGCGGACAGCCCCGCGTCTCCATGCAGGGAGTAAAAGCTGACGTTGATTTTATAGGCGACGGCAAGATCCCATGTTTCTTCGATAATCATGCGGTTGAAGCTGAAAAGGGCGTCCTGGACCGTGCGTCCTTTTTTTATGAAGTCGGGGATCCTGGTGTAATCGCTGTCCAGCCCGACGCAGAGATGACTGTTGCGAACCGCCGGCATCCGCTTCAGGCGGGTAATAAACTTTTCCAGTCGCTTCACCCTCATCCGAATCAATCTACCCGGACCGGCGCTTTTCATGCCGGCATCGTAAAACATGCCCGTTCAGGTTCATCGGTTTGACATCAGCGCCAGGATTTTAGCCACAGACAACCCGGAATTTTTGGCAATAAGGTTCAGAAGATATGCCGTTTACCAAACGAAGTTTGAGTCTGTCAGCCGAACTTCAGAGTCACCGTACCCCCGGCAAAGCCACGGGTTTTCCATATCTAACAAAATTACTTGAGCGAAAATATGGTTCCTTCGTCCAGTCCGGTGTATTTCTTAATTGCGTCAGGCGGAAGTCCGTCGGCAAGCATTGAACGCGCAACCTCAAAT
>JAISSA010000082.1 GCA_031273365.1 Synergistaceae bacterium | reverse complement strand
GAACTTTCCCCTTTGATACCCCTGCATCAGCATCGGGCTACCCTTCTTACTCGATTATACACTATTCCACGCTGAACGGAAGCCGGAGCCACCGTCGACAACAGGCAAATTTTGTCCGGTGTCGGTTCATGCGGTGGACCAAAGGACCTTTGACTCATCTGAGGGTTGCGCGGGGGCAGGGACAGGAATATAATAAGAGTCAGTGAGAAGGGACACTGAGCTCTGTGTTAATTTTGAATCCAGCTCTCGCTGGCTACCGGATGCAGCACCAGAGGATCAGTGCCACGATCCAGCAGAACGCAGAGGCAATAAGAAACACCTCGGCTGGGTACTTATTGCTTCTGCGGCTTTTCCAGCGACGCTCCTGCTTTCGCATCTCACATCACCAGTCTTCCGGCAGGCGAACTTTCCCCTTTGATACCCCTGCATCAGCATCGGGCTACCCTTCTTACTCGATTATACACTACTCCACGCTGAACGGAAGCTGGAGCCACCGTCGACAACAGGCAAATTTTGTCCGGTGTCGGTTCATGCGGTGGACTAAAGGGCCTTTGACTCATTGACTCATCTGAGGGTTGCGCGGGGGCGGAGACAGGAATATAATAGAGCGTGGTAATTTTAAATTCAGCTCTCGCTGGCTACCGGATGCAGCACCAGAGGATCGGTGCCACGATCCAGCAGAACGCAGAGGCAATAAGAAGCACCTTGGCGGGGTACTTATTGCTTCTGCGGCTTTTCCCGCGACGCTCCTGCTTTCGCATCTCACATCGCCAGGCTCCCGGTGATAACGCAATTTCCATGAGTGTCCGGTATCCGTTCAAGCCTCGTGCGTTCGATTTTGTCCTGTCTATTACTCCGGGCCCTGTCACGACGCTGCGCAATTCTGCTCAATTCAGTCCTGCTTCATTTTAGCTCCCAATAAAGCCCACTCCCGGTCCCGCTGTTCTTCGATGACGTTAAAATCCTCCCCGTTCAAATGCCGAAAACGGCGCTGTCCCTTCAGGTAAAATTCCACGGGTTTAAATTGCCCGGGCCTGAGATTGAGCTTTATTTTGCCGTTTTCGTACTCGGCCAGATACCACAGGCCGGTTTCCACCGCCAACCTGCCATACTCGACCGTTTTTTCGGTGGGATAGCCCCACCCCGTGGGACAGGGCGCGTGAACGTGAATAAACCGCGCGCCTCTGACGTTTTTGGCCTTCGCGACCTTTTCCATAAAATCTTTGGGGTACGCGATGCTCGCCGTGGCGCAATAGGGAACCCGGTGGGCGGCGACGATGTCGAAGAGGTTTTTTCTGATCCGCGTCTCTCCCCTTGCCGTTCCGTCCTCGCTGACGGGCGACGTGGTGGTCCACGCGCCGTAGGGCGTAGCACTGCTCCTCTGAATTCCGGTGTTCATGTAGGCCTCATTGTCGTAGCAGAGGTAGAGGACGTTGTCGTTCCGCTCGCACGCGCCGGATAGAGCCTGCAGGCCGATGTCCGCCGTACCGCCGTCTCCGGCGACCCCCAAAATGGTGACGTCCTCCAGACCCTGCATCTCTGCCGCGGCGGCCATCCCCGCCAGCGTGGCCCCCGTGGCCGGGAAGGCGGTGACGACGTTGTTCACGAAAAAGGACATCTGAGGATAAACGCTCGTCACGGCCGCCACGCAACAGGCGGGAGTACAGAGAAACGTTCTTTCCCCCAGAATCTTCAAAGCCAGCCGGACGGCGATGGTCGCCCCGCAGCCGGGGCAGCTCTTCTGGCCGTACATCAGCTCCCGGTCGTCCAAATCATTATAACGGATCGCCATCATGACCACCTCAGTCCAATGTACTGCAGTTCCTCTTCGAAGCTTCCCCCGGCCAGGCGGGCGAGCTTCTCGAACATGAGCGCGATGTCGGACCTGGAGATGTCCCGGCCCCCGAGCCCGGCGATGAAGTTCAGCGTCCGGATGGACGCGCCGGGCCTGTACATCGCCGCGCGGGCCTCCGTGTACAGCGCGCCCTCATAGCCGAAGGAGATATTCCGGTCCAGGACGCCCAAAGCTTTACAGGGGGCCTCCTGAGCGGCAAAAAGCGCCCTGGGGAAGGGACGCAGACAGCGGACTTTGATCATGCCGACCCGTTTACCTTCCGTCCTCAGCCTGTCCACCACGGTTCTGACCGTGCCGGCCACACTGCCCATGACCGCCAGCACGCACTCGGCATCCTCGCAGCGGTAGCGCTCCGCCATGCCGTAATATTTTCTGCCGAATTTTCGGGCAAAATCCTCGTCCGTCTGGGCGATGACCTTCTCGGCGGCCTGAAAGGCCTTCTGCTCCTGGTAGCGGCTCTCCAGGTGATAGTCCGGCCCGATGTTGATGCTCAGGCTCCTGGGGTTTTCGAGGCTCAGCCTGTTGGCGGTTTTCAGCGGAGGAAGGAACGCGTCCACGGCCTCCTGCCCGGGAATATTGACGAGGTCGTAGGTGTGGGTGAGAGTGAACCCGTCGATGTTCACCATGACCGGCGTGGACACCTCGGGGTGCTCGGCCACCCTGTACGCCTGGATGATGGTGTCCAGAGACTCCTGTCCGCTTTCGACGTAGAACTGGATCCAGCCGCTGTCCCTCATGGCCACGGAGTCCCTTTGGTCGCCGAAAATATTCCATGGCGTGGCCGTGGCCCGGTTGGCGTTGACGAGAACGATCGGGTAGCGGCTCCCGCTGACGTAGCTCAGCATCTCGCACATGTACAGAAGCCCCTGCGACGAGGTGGCGGTGAAGACCCGGCTTCCCATCATGGCCGCACCCATCACAGCCGCCATGGCGCTGTGTTCGCTCTCCACAAGAAGATATTTGCACGGAAACGCTCTTTCCGCGACAAACTCCGACAGCCTTTCCACCAGAGTCGTCTGCGGCGTGATCGGGTAGGCGGCGATGACCTGCGGCCGGCAGAGCCGAACCCCCTCGGCGGCAGCCTCGTTCCCCGAGAGAAACTGATTGTGTGCCCGTTCAGACCCCGTGCGTTCAGCTTTGCCCTGACAGACGCTCAGGGCAGCACACCCGCCGCCTCCCTGCTCCTGAACGCCGGACTGATTTTTCCCGTCATGAGGCATGGTCACTTCCCCTCCTTCACCATGGAAATCGCCTGTCTGGGACACTCATGGGCGCAGATGCCGCAGCCCTTGCAGTAGTCGTAGTCGACAGACAGCTCCCTGCCCTCCCTGTCGATCGCTCCGTCGGGGCAGCAGACCCAGCAGATAAGGCAATGGACGCACTTCATGGAGTCAATGACCGGCCTGAAGGTCCGCCATCCGGAGTTGACCGCCGTCAAAAGGCCCGTCGCGCAGGCGGTCCCAAAAGTCATTTCTTCCTCGCTGGCCGGAAGCCGGTAGTCTTTGTTCAGCCGAGGCTTCATCGATGCCCCCCCTTTGTCTTATGTCAACAACTTACGGGCAAAAATTCAAAGCTAAAAATTCAAAGCCAGGAACATGGGGCGCTGCCCCATAGCCCGCAGGGGACCTTTTGTAGTCCCCTGACCCCGTTAATTTTTAAGTTTTTGACATTGCTTTTACTTTCTTATAAGCTGTCCTGAGGGCGTCTTTGTTTTTTCCGGCCAGGGCCTTCGGCATCAGGTCCCCGATCGCCCGCTCCGCGTCGCCGATATCGACCAGATCAGCGGCAGCCACAGCCGCGCCGAGCATGACGGTGTTGACGATGGGAGATTGCAGGACGTCGAGCGCGATGCTGGTCCCGTCCAGGAGCACCAGATTTTTCACGCCCGCGCAGTCGAACGTTTTCCTGAACTCCACCTCGCTCCTGCTGCTGTTGCTCACCATCACGCCGTCCGGTCTGAGTCCCTTCAGCACGTCCGCCACGTCGATCAGGGTCTCGTCCAGCACGATCACGCAGTCGCAGTCCACAATTTGGCTGTGGTCCGTGATGACGACGTCGTCGATTCTGGTAAAACCAAGCACCGGCGCGCCCCGGCGTTCAGGCCCAAAGGAAGGAAAAGCCTGCGCGTAGTGGCCGCCGTAGACGGAAGCGGCCAGCCCGAGCAGTCTGGCCGCCGTGAACGCGCCATTTCCTCCCCTGCCGTGCCATCGAATTTCTTTCAATTCCGTTCTGCCCCCTTTCAGCTCTATTTTCCCTTTCCGGCAGGAGCGGGGTCTTCCACTTTTTCGGTGATGCCCGCGATGTCGGCGGCGCACTGAGCGTAATACTCCAGAGGCGTGTTGGCGCGCACGACCATCCTCGCGCCGTCGGGCGACCCGCCGCCGTGGACGAAGGCCAGAGTGCCGCCGCCCCTGGCGAACCACTCGGTCAGGCGCGCGGCCCTTGCCCGCGTCTCCGCCGAGACCGCCGGATTGGCCTGAACGTACTTCATGATCTTCGGGCCCATCTCGGGATGAGTGCAGTCCCTGTAGTCGGGGAAGCAGCCGGTTTCGGCAATCCCTCCGCCTATGTCCTGACAGAGCCGCCTCAGCTCCGCGTAGAACTTCGCCACGTAACACTTGTTGGCGTGCGCGAGGGTCGGATCCGCGTAAAAGACGCCGGATGGGTGCTTTTCCCCCGCAAGCATCGCGCCCAGCCCCAACCCGTAGACCAGATCGTTGATCAGCGCCATGTCCACGAACTTCTCTTTGAAGACATTTGCCGACAGTCCGTTTGCCCTTGCCATCAAAACCCCGGCGCCGATCATGACGTCGCCCTGCCCGCTCATGCAGGAGCCGATCGCGGCCCTGTAATTCGCCGTGAACCTGCCGATGCCGGTCCCGGAGTGTGACCATTCGCCGCACATGAACACCCTTTCCCTGGGGATGAAGCAGTTTTCAAACAGGAGGTACGACGACTGATCGCCGTATCTGATTTCGTCCCAGCCCTGCTTCCTCTCGGCGACGTCGGTCTGGACCAGAGTCAGCCCCTCGATGTCCCTGGGAACGGCAAAAGCCACGACGTATTCCTTTTCATCCTCCCTGTAGGCCGTTCCGGGAATGCAGATGATCTCGTGACAGGCGGCCGCGTGGGCGATCATCACCTTCGCGCCGTTCACGACGATGCCGTCCCCGCGAATTTCGCTGACGTGCACGCTGTAGTCGGGCGAGGTCTGCTGAGAGGCCTTTTTGCTCCGGTCGCCCTTCGCGTCCGTCAGAGCCCCGGCGATTTTATAGTCTTTGTGCTCCACGTCGCGCAGCCAGTTCTCCAGGCGTTTGTGGTAATCGGTGCCGTACTGCCCGTCGATTTCACTCGTGACCGACCAGAGAACGTTGAAGCAGTTCCATCCGGTGCAGGTCCCGGCGGCGCAGGTTCCGACCTTATGGAAGTGCAGCTTTTTCACCCTGCCGTTGTACATGAGGTCCTCCGGGCAGGTCATCAGGGTGTGCCACCGCACGACGGCGTCCCCGCTCAGGGTGGATTTGGCCTTGAGAACGTCGTCGTTCCGCGGATCCTGAAGCAGGTCGTACGTGGTCGCCTCGTTCTCGATCAGTCCCTTTGTGTCCGGGTCCGTCACGAGGTCGGAGATAAACCTTCCATTCTTGAAAACATTGGGGCGCATGGCCCTCAAATCCGCGTAATATTCTTCTCTTGTTTTAAAGTCCCCCGTTTTAAAACCCACCGCGGTCCCCTCCCAATTTTTATGGTGTTCTAATAAAATTAAAGTGAACTGTGACGCTGATTTAACAGAATTTAGATCATTTTAGTTAGATTACTTTATATGACTATTAAGTGGCTTCAGGTCGGGAGGGTGCTTCACCGGAACGGAGAGCCGCCACCCTCTTTTCAGTGGCAAACGGGTTCAGGTCGCAGTGGAGGGGAAGTACCCTCCCGACCTTTACCTGAAGCAATTGTACAGTCATGTTACTTAATAACAGTCATGTTACTTAATAATGGAAGAGGGGTGTCGCCATGACTTTGCTGCAGTTGCACTACCTGGCGGAGATCGCGGAAAGCGGGTCCATCAACAAAGCCGCCAGGAACCTTTTTATCTCTCAGTCCAGCATCAGCAACGCCATCCGGGAACTGGAGGGCGAACTGGGCTTCGTCGTCCTTCTGCGCCACAATAAAGGCACGGAGTTCACCGACGAGGGCCGCCGCTTCTACGAGTCCACTCTGCCCCTGCTGGAGCAGGAAAAGAAAATCATGAAAGTCTATGGCGGAAAAGGCGGCTACGCCTCGCCCCGGCTTCGGATCAGCTCCCACCACTACCCCTTCGTCAGTCAGGCCTTCATCCGCTACGTGCGATCCATCGACTCGAATCAGAGCAAATACGACCTGAGGTTGCGGGAGACCAACACTCAGTACATCATCGAAGATGTGGCGACGGAGAGCAGCGACCTCGGCGTTTTGTTCCTGTCCGACGTCATTCAGGAGTACATCAGACGTCTGCTCTCCGATCGCGATCTGGAGTTCCATCCTCTGAAGACCGTCGTTCCCCACGTGTTTATGGGAAAGCACCATCCACTGGCCCATCAGGAATGCGTGGACGTCCAGGTGCTGGAAAATTATCCCTTTGTCGCCTTCGATCAGGAGCGGGCCGTATCTTTGAACTTCTCCGAGGAAATCGCCCTCGTCAACTTCCAGCCCTCCCAAAAGACCATCTTCCTCAGCGACCGCGCCAGCGCCTACAACGTGGAGGCCAGTACCGACGCGATCTCCATCGGCACAGGTTTACTGCCTCCCGGGTTTCACCATCCGGACATCGTCGCGATCCCGATCAAAGACCTCGACGACCGCATTCGTCTGGGCTGGATCCGGAAAAAAAACGCCCCTTTTTCCCAGGAGGCGAAAAATTTTGTCGAAATTCTGAAGGAGTGTCTGGCGGAGATGGCTTAAAGCCGTGGGCCAGCGAACGCCCCGTCGTCTCTAACTTTGCTTTTCCGCCCTTCCCGCAGCCCAGTTCCAGGGATTCTTCCTGATATAGCCGTCGGCGAAGGGCACGAAGGTGGAAACCAGCGCGAAGACCCCCAGAAGATAGGGGTACCACAGGGTCGCGAGCAGCTGAAACGGACTGACCACACCGGCGGCCAGCCCGCAGATGATCAGGGTCTGAGCGCCGTAGGGGAGGATTCCCTGGAATACGCAGGACCAGGTGTCCAGCAGGGAGGCGCTCCGGCGGGGATCCACGCGATACCTGTCGGCGATGTTTTTCGCAATGGAGCCGCTGACCACGATGGCGACCGTATTGTTGGCCGTGGCGATGTCCGCGATGGACACCAGGCTGGAGATGCCGATCTCCGCCGACCGCTGGCTGGTCACTTTGGACTGAATCTTTTGCAGCATCCAGAGCAGACCGCCGTTCCGGGTCACCATTTCCGAAAGGCCGCCGATGAACATGGACAGCAGGAACACCTCGAACATGCCGGTGAATCCCGCGTAGACGCTTTGGGCGCTGCCCAGCAGAGTCAGATCGCCGCTGAACACCCCGACCGCCAGCGCAACCAGGATGCCGGAGGCCAGAGTGACGAACACGTTCACCCCCAGCAGAGAAAGCGCCAGGATCCAGATGTACGGGACGACTTTGATGATGCTGAACTCCAGCTCCCTGAGCGGAACCACGGTCTCCGGGCGGCCAAGGAGCAAAAGCAGGCCGAACGTGAGCAGAGCGGCGGGCAGGGCCATCATGAAATTGACCCGGAATTTGTCCCGCATCTCCACCCCCTGCGTCCGAGTGGCCGCGATGGTGGTGTCGGAGATCATGGACAGGTTGTCGCCGAACATCGCCCCTCCGACCACGGTCCCCAGCACCAGCACAAGGTTCAGCCCCGCCTGCGAGGCGACCTCGATCGCTATCGGCCCGATGGCGGTTATGGTTCCCACGGAGGTCCCGGTGGCCAGGGAAAGAAAGGCCGCAATGACAAAAAGTCCCGCCGTGATGTACTCCGGCGGGATTATGGAAAGACCCGGATTCGCGGTGGCCTGAACGCCGCCCATCGCCTTCGCCAGAGCGGCGAAGCCGCCGGCCAGCATGTAAATACAACACATCGTCATGATATTGCTGTGGCCGCAGCCGGCCATGAACTGTTCAACTTTTTCGTCGACGGTACCCCTGAAAATAACGAACGCGACGGCGATCCCGATCAGAGCGGCAACCGGCGCCGGCATCTGATAGAACGCCATCTCCACGTCGGAAAACTGTAAAACCAGACCGACCCCCATGTAAATCACGATAAAGACCAGAAAAGGTATCAGCGCTGTTCCCCGAGGCTGGATCTCCGTTTGACTCTTCCCGGCTTGATTGTTCTCTGCGGCTGGTGTACTCATAGTCGTTCCCCTCTCTTTTTTTTGATAGCTGCCGCCTCCATGGAGACGACAGCGTTTGAATTCAAAAAAAGCGGAAGTCCGTAAAAGGTCCTATATACGAATGCCATGAGGCCTGAGTGGTTACGGGATTTTTTTCAATGATAGCATCAATGCAGATTAGTCAATAACGTAAAAATTAGTGCGCGGTTCTTCAAAACCGGCATAACAACACCGGCATAACAAAGTGAAACCATGGGGCGCCGCCCCATACCCCGCAGGGGACGAGTCCCCTGACCCCGTTAATTTTCTTTACTTAAGTTGTGGATATTGATTATAGTGGGCTGATGGGGGAAAAAACGGGACAGGGCCCGCCGCCCTGCCCGCTTCAGATGCCTGCTGTGCAGGCTTACACGGCGTAGGCGCCGGACGCGGTGGCCCCTCCCTCCCCCGTCCAGTTGGTGTGGAAAAACTGTCCGCGCGGCGCGTCGACGCGCTCGTAGGTGTGCGCGCCGAAGTAATCGCGCTGCGCCTGCAACAGGTTTGCGGGCAGTCGTTCGCTCGTATAGCCGTGGAAATAGTTCAGCGACGCGGAGAGCGCAGGAACGGGAATGCCGCTTTTCACCGCCGTCGCGACCACGTTACGCCAGCCCTCCGCGCGCTCGGACACGCTTTCCCTGAAGAAGGGATCCAGCAGGAGATTGGTCAGGCCCGGGTTCCTGTCGAACGCCTCCCGAATTCTGCCGAGGAACGCGGAGCGAATGATGCAGCCTCCCCGCCACATCAGGGCGACGCCGCCGTAGTTCAGGTTCCATTTATACGTGGCCGCCGCGGCCCGCATCAGGGCAAAACCCTGCGCGTAGGACACGATCTTCGCGGCGTAAAGCGCGCGACGGACGTCCTCGACGAACGAGGCCCTGTCCCCGTCGAACGCGACGGCAGGGCGCTTCGGAAACGCCGCGCCGGCGACCATGCGCTCCTCTTTCATCGCGGAAAGGCAGCGCGCGTAGACGGCCTCGCTGATCAGGGTCAGCGGCACGCCCTCATGCAGCGCGGTGATGCTCGTCCACTTTCCCGTCCCCTTCTGCCCCGCCGTGTCCAGGATTTTATCCAGAAGGGGCGCTCCGTCCGCGTCCTTATAGCCCAGAATATCGCGGGTGATCCCGATCAGATAGCTGTCGAGCTCCGCCTCGTTCCAGGCGGCAAAAACGTTTTGTATCTCGTCCGCGCTCATGCCGGGAACGTCCCGCATCAGTTGATACGCCTCGCAAATCAGCTGCATGTCGCCGTACTCTATGCCGTTGTGCACCATTTTCACGAAGTGCCCCGCGCCGCCCTCTCCCACCCAGTCGCAGCAGGGAGAGCCGTCCTCCACCTTCGCGCAGATGGCCTGGAAGACGGGTTTCACCAGCGGCCACGCCTCGGGCGAGCCGCCCGGCATCATGGAGGGCCCCTTCAGAGCGCCCTCTTCGCCGCCGGAGACGCCCGTTCCGACGTAGAAGAGCCCTCTCTCCTCCACGTGCTTCGCGCGTCGGATGGTGTCCGTGAACTCCGAGTTGCCGCCGTCGATGATGACGTCGCCCGGCTCCAGCACGTCGAGCAGCTGCTCGATGAAGGCGTCCACCGCCTCTCCCGCGCGAACGAGCAGCATCACCCTGCGCGGCTTTTCGAGGAGGTCCGCCAGCTCCCTCAGAGAAAAAGCCCCCGAGATGTTCCCGGCCAGAGGGCCGAGCTCCGTGGCGCGGCCTTCCAGAAAGGCCCGCACCTTCTCCGTCGTTCGATTGTGAACGGCCACGTGAAAGCCTTTGCCCGCCATGTTCATCACGAGGTTCTCGCCCATGACGGCAAGCCCTATGAGGCCGATGTCCGCTTTTTTCATGCCCCTTCCCCCTTCTATATACGCGATGTTGCGGCGCCGCGTCCGGGAAAATTCACCGCTTCACGCGGGCGTTGCCCTCATAGATGCTCCAGACCTGTTCCTCGTCCACGGGCAGGCCGTAGTCCTGCTCCATCGTCACCACCAGCGCGCCGCAGGCCCAGCCGAACCGCAGCCACTTCTCCGGCGTCCAGCCCCGCAGGATGCCGTACAGCAGGCCGCCGGAAAATCCGTCGCCGCCGCCGATGCGATCCAGAACGGCTATGGGGCGGGGCTCCACCACATGCCACGCCCCTTCCGCGCAGAGAATCGCCCCCCACATGTGCTCGTTGGCCGAGAGCACCTGCCGGAGCGTGGTCGCGAACACCCGCACGTTGGGGTACTTCTCCGTGGTCCTGCCGATCATCTCCCGAAAGTCCCCGATTCCGCCGGCGACGTCCCGGCCTCCCGCCTCGGGGCCCGCGATGCCGAGGCTGAGCTGGAAATCCTCCTCGTTGCCGATCAGTACGTCCGCCGTGGCGGCGATCTCATGGAACGCGGCGGAAAGCTCCTTCTCCCGCCCTTTCCAGAACGACGCGCGGTAGTTCAGGTCGAAGGAAATTCGCGTGCCGTGTTTTTTCGCGGCTCGCACCAGCTGGAGGCAAAATTCCCCGGTCTCCGGCGAGAGCGCGGCGATCAGGCCGGAAAGGTGCATGATCTGCACGCCTTCCTCGCCGAAAATTCGAGTCAGGTCGAAATCTTCGATCGTCAGCGTGCGCCCCACCTCTCCCGCGCGGTCGTTGTGGACGCGGGGGCCGCGCATCCCATATCCGCTGTCCGCGATGTTGAACTGGTGCCGGTATCCCCACGGTCCGCCCTGCGGAACATCCGGCCCCTCATACGCTATATTGCGGCTTCTGAGGTCGTCCCTGATGAACCGGGCGATCGGGCTGTCCTTCACAAACGTGGTGAGCACCTTCGTCGGCAGTCCCAAAGACGCGGAGATGGAGAGCACGTTGCTCTCGGCGCTCGTGGCCTGCATCCGAAACGTGTCCGAGGTGTGCACCGGCTGCCTGCCCGCGGGCGTAATGCGCACGCCCATGCTCGTCGGCGTCAGCAGGCTGAATTTGCAGCCATTTTTCAGTTCCATTCGTCATTGCCTCCTTATATTTAGTGGCCGCCGTCCTGATTAGTTCCTGACCTGGGCTTCCACCTTTGGGATGAAGGCCTCCACCTCCGGGTTTTTGTGGAATCTCAGGCTTTCCCTGTAGCGAATCAGCGCGTCGGAGTACTTTTTGTTTCTGTAGAGGGCGTTGGCCTCGTGCACCAGTTTGTTGGCCTTCTCCATGTTGTCGAGCGCGCGTTCCAGCTGGTCGGCGAACTCCTTCAGCTGTCGGCTTTGACTGAGCTTCCAGCTTTCCCTGTACCTGAGCAGCGCCTCCCTGTATTTCTTCTCCCGGTAAAGGGCATTCCCCTCCCGGAAGAGGGCGTCGGCCTGCACCAGGTCGGTGGCGTCGTTCGAGGCGCTTTCGTCCTTATTCACCTGAAGTTCGCCGGGGAAGCCGCCGTTTGCGGATTCGTCCGGAACGATGTCGCCGGACCGGGGCGTGACCGGAGTCGGGTTCAGAATCGCCTCGAGCTTTCTGATTTTTTCTATCAGCGTCTTGTCCGTCGGCGTCTTCTCCAGAGCGCGGCCGTAGCGCCTCAGGGCTTCCTGCGGTTTTTTCTGCGCCAGCAGGTCGTCTCCCTCTTTGATCAGGACTTTTGCCTCGGCGGCGTCGGCCCTCTTCACGTAGTTGTCGGCCGTCTCGTTGTAGGCGAACTTCAGGCTTTCCCTGTATTTTTCGACGGCGTCCTCGTTTCTTTTCCTCTTGATGAGCGCCTCGGCGTCTCTGCGGAGCGCCAAAGCCGCGGCCTGAGCGATGCGGTCTTCCTCCTTACGGACGATCTGCTCCAGCTCATCGTCCTGCCAGACGCGCAGGCTGTCTCTGTATTTGTCGAGCGCCGCGGTCGTCTTCTTATCCTTCATCAGGGCGTCGCCTTCCTTTCGCAGGACGGAGGCTTTGTCGCGCGCAACCGTCTCCTCCGCGGCCCTTTCCTGCAAAAGGTCCATCCAGGACCTCAGCCACGTGTCGGGGAAAAGGGGCAGGCTCTGTTCGTAGAGCTTCAGGGCCTCGATGTAGCGTTTCTTCTCGACCATCGCGTTGCCCTTCGCCCGCAGGTCTCCGGCCTTCGCGAGCCGCGCCTTTTCCTCCGTGATCTCCTGCGTCAGACGCCGGACGTCGCCGCTGACGGCGTCGTTGCCCTCGAGCAGAAGGCTGTCCTGAAAGCGGAGCAGGGCCTCGACCTTGCGGCCGCGCTGCAAAAGCGCGGTTCCCTCCGAGCGAAGCTGCACCGCCAGAGTCGCGTTCAGTCGCGCCTTTTCGCCGGCCTCCTGCAGGGCGTACTTTATATCGGGCGTCATCGCCCCGGGCCGCAGGGATTCGGCCTCCTGCGCCATGTTCCCGGCGTCTTCGACCCTGCCGACGGACAACAGCCAGGAGCTTTCCGACAGAAGGCGCGCGGAAAGTTCCAGCCTGTCGAGGTCCTCCTTCATCTGCGCCGCCCCGACCGACAGATCGGGGTCGTTGGGGTCGAGAACGCGGGCCCGGGCCGCCACCGCCAGCGCGGGAAGGCGCTTGCCGTTTTCCCACAGGCCTTCGGCCCTCAGCCATTCCTTCCAGGCCTCCGCGCGTCGGGCATCGCGGGCGATGTCGTTTTTATCCAGCATGATGGGCAGGCTGAGCCTGGCCTCGCCAATGACGATATCGCGGGAGCTCTTCGCGACGACGTTCAGCTTCACCGTGCCGGGCAGCACACGGCGCACCCTCGCCCGGCTGTCGCCCGAGGTCAGGACGGCGGTGTCCGGATCCGCGGTCCAGAGCCAGAGGACCGGTCCGTCCGGCAGGGGCGACAGAGAAGAACGGATTTCGATGTCCACCCCCGTGGAATATTCCCGGACCTCCTCCAGACGCTTTTGCGTTTCGTTCCAGAGATACGCGCTTTTCGTCCCCTCGTTCGGGGTCAGAACGACGGAGTAAGGCTCCGCCGTCAGGGAGAGGGAGCGGGTCAGAAACGTCCGATCCGTTCCCTCCCGCAGGACGGCGAGCGTCACCGTGACCGGCCGGGCGTCGGCGGGATAAAAGGCGTACGTCTGCCCGTCGCTGCCCGGGTTGCCGTCCCGGATCGCGCCCTCCACGCTCCAGCGATACCGGGCGCCCTCCATCCCGCCGTTTTCGATGCGGATGACCGTGCGCTCTCCCACACGGGGAACGATCGGCACGGCCCTCAGCTCCGGCGGGCGCATCTTCAGGGTCTCGGCCCAGTTCTCCTCGGCTCTGGCCTTTTGAACCGTCGTCAGCAACTTCACCACCTCGTCGCTCGACGCAAGCGCCATGGAGGCCCTCAGCTTTTCCTCCGCGATATCCAGCCGCGAGTCCCTGTGCAGGATCACGGCCTCCTTATACAGGGCTTCCGCGCGCGTGGTCTTCACGGCATCCTCGCTGACCAGCCCGCGAAGGAGCTCGATCGACCTGGCGACCTCGTCGTCGTGCCAGACCCCGTCGCTTTCGATAAAGAGGTCGAGGGCAGTCTCCGGCTTCCCGCCCGCCTGGGCCTGTCGGGCCCGGTCGGCAAGCGCGGCGGCCCGCTCCATCTTGCCGTTGCGCTCCTCGATCAGCTTCGCGAGCCGCCGAACCATGATCGTCAGGTCGCTTTCCTGGTAAATTTCCTCTCCCCTGCGGGCAAAGGTCAGCGCTTCGTCAAACCGGCCCTGCTTTTCGAGGGCAAGCGCCTGGGTATAAAGTTCCCGGGCCTCGGCCATGCGCCTGTTGCGGGCTTCGATGCGCCGGGCCAGTTCCGTCATCCTGTTTCGGGTGTCGATCTCCTGCCGCACGCTCTGCGCCCGCCGATACCGGCTCATGGCCTCCTCCAGACGTCCTTCTCCCTCCAGACGCTCCGCCTCCTTCACCAGAAGGGCGACCTGAGCGATCTGAGCCTGGATGCGGTCGATGTACGTTTTGGTGCGTTCCGCCGCCCTTGCGGACGCGACGTCGGGCCAGAGCTCCACCACCTGACGGTACTTCGCCAGGGCCTGAGCCAGAATCTCGAGGTTGCCCTGATCCTCCAGCCCGCGGGTTTCCAGCGTCGCGGCCTCCGTGCTCAGCCGGGCCGCCTCGCTTCTGCGGTTCTGGCGAATTTGAAGCTCCGAGCGGATACGCTCGAGGTCGGCGGCCGTCTCCGGGAGAAGGTAGATCTCGCGGGATTCCGACATTTTTGCCAGAGCGTTTTCCAGGTCGCCCTCGGCCTCCAGCGTCAGCGCGATCCTGCGCACCATCGTCGCCGTCTCGATCTTCGTCTGCAGGGCCCTGAAACGCCCCTCGGCGTCCACCTGCGCGGCGCGGACCGCCGGGTCATAGTGAAGGCTCAGGCTTTCCCCGTACTTCGCCAGGGCCGTCTCGAGCTCTCCCTTCTCCGCCGCCAGAGCGGCCTCCCGCCCGAGCGAGGCGGCGTTCGCCCTCCGCTCGCTTTCTCTTTTCAGAACGCGCTCCAGCTCCGTGATGTTCTGTTCCGTCCGAGGGTCGGCGTACAGAGCCTGCGCCTGACGGTACTGCATGAGCGCGTCCTCCGGCCTGCCGTCCCGCCACAGCGACGCCGCGTTCGAGCTCAGCGTCAGGGCGTTGAGGAAGTCGTTCCTCTCGCGGACGAAACGCTCCAGCTCGCCGCGAAACTGCTCCTCCCTCATTCCTGCGGCGATCAGTTCCTCCGCGGCCACACGGGCCTGCAGCAGCGCGTTCTCCGGCTCCCCCGTCCCGCGCAGCGCAAGGGCCGCCTTCCAGCGCTCCCAGCCGTTGTAGAACCGAAGGCTGCGCTCGATGGCCTCGGCGGAGATGGTCACGTCGAAGCTGACCTCCGCGTTCCCCAGCTCGACGCCGTTGGAGCTGACCAGTCGAAGGGAGACGGTCCCCGTTCCCGTCGTCTCGCGATGGACGACGACGCGAGCCCCCGTCTGCGAGTCGATCGTGACGCCGTCTCCGGGCGTCCAGACGCAGCGCACTCCCTCCCGGATCCCGGGGACCGAGGACGCCTCCAGAACGACGGGTCTGTTCACCGTATAGCCCTCGGCTTCCTTCAGGGCTTTCGACGCGTCGTCCCAGAGGCGCACCTTCACGTCCGCCGACGTCGGCGCAGGGGGCATAACACGGATTTTGACGGTGTAGCTTCGCGGATCGAGGGTCAGCGAGGCGGCCGCGAGGTCCTCTCCCCCGATGCGGTCCCACACGGTTGCCGAGATCGTCGTGGGCCACATGCTCATTTCACAGACCAGCTCGCTCTCGGCGGTGGTCCTCAGGTTCGTCGCGCCTCCGCTCCATTCCCAGTGGATGCCGTGTCGCTCGGCGTCGAAGTTCACGGCGGTGGCCTTCAGGGTCACGGTCTCGCCCCGAAGGGGGCGATCGGGGGAGGCGACGAGGGAAATCGAAATCTGTCCGGCCTCCCTCTCCGCCGCGACGGCAGGCGGCCCCGCCAGACCGTACAGCAGGAACAGAAACAGCAGGGAGGAAATGAGAAACAGCAAAAATGAGGACGGGGAAATCTTTTTTTTCGTGATTTTTTTCATGGTCTTTTCCGTTATCATGCGCATACTTGGATTCATATCGTCAAAGTCCTTTCCATATTAAATTCAGGCTATAATTAATTCAGGCTATATCAATTCAGCCCAATAAAATTCAGGGGACGGGGCTCGTTGCCGGCCCTCCTTTCCTGCATGGCTTTCCTGCATGGAACTCAGGGGGTAAGCAGCGCTCCCGAAGGGGAAAATTTGGGGAGCAGAGGTTCTTTGTAAAGCGAAATGGCCTGATTCAGCGGCCTCAGCCAGGCCAGGCCGCTGAATCTTCCGTGGGGCGGGACAGGAAGGCGGGCCGCCGGAACGCTGCGCGTAAAAATTTCGATATGAAAAAGACGTAAGCGTTCAGGCTCGGGGGGGCGGAACCCGTCCGCCCCCCGGGGCTCAGAGCCTGAGTCTTCCGCAGGTTTTAAAAACGGAGCGCCCCTCAGGGCAAAGCCAAACGCACGAGACCTGAACGGACATAAAAAAACGATCATGGGCTATCCCTCCCCCGCCCGGAACCTGCGTTTATTTTTGCACGGTGTTCGCGATCGCGGAGACGACATCGGCGCTTTGAAGGCCCTCTTCGATGTGTTTCGTAAAATTCTCCACCTCGGCGTTGGCGTGAACGACGAGGCTTTCCCGGTATTTTGTCAGGGCTTCCCGATATTTGCCCTCGTTATAGAGGCTGTTGGCCTCCTTGATCAGGACGTTGGCCTGAAGGACGGCCTCGTATTCCCGCAGGGAGGACTCGACTCTGCCGATCCAGTCGGAAAGGCTCTGGTTTCTGGAGATGGCGTAACTTTTGCGGTAGGTGTCCAGGGCATCCCTGTATTTTCCCTGTTTGTAGAGGGCGTGTCCCTCCTGCAAAAGGCGCGCCGCGTCCGCCTGGGTCCCTATCCCGAAGTCCTCCGGGGCGCGAACCACCTGCCCGACGGACGCCGTCACGGTCTTTTCCAGAGAGGCGATCTGCTGGGCCAGAGCGCTGTCCGGCCAGAGCGCCTGGCTTTCCTTATAGCGCACCAGCGCCCCGGCGTTCTGGTTTTTCTTCTGAAGGTCGTTTCCCTCCCGGCGCAGCGCCGCCGCGCGCGACCTTCGCTCCCTGATCGTGCCCTCGAGGTCGCGCGCGTGGGCCTCGATGTCCGTGGAAGTCTCCAGCTTCAGGCTCTCTCTGTACTTTTCCACGGCCTCCAGCAGCTGTCCGTTCGCCTCCAGCCTGCGTCCCTCCACGATGAGGGAGTTGGCCTGCGCCATGGAGGCCAGCCGCTTTTCGATGCGCTCGGCGCGCTGCGCCACCGCCTCGTCGGGAATGAGGGCCATCGTTTCCTTATAATACGTCAGCGCGTTTTCGAAGAGGTTCTCCTGATCGTACGCCGCCCCGGTGTCCTTCAGCCATTCCGCCCGCTGCCTGCGAATCCGTATGGCGTCGATCTCCGTCTCCAGTTCCCCGATGCGGGCCTCGATCTCCGGCATGGGCCAGGCGGCCCAGGAACGACGATAGAGCTTCAGGGCGTCGACGGGTTTCTGTTCCTTGCGCAGCGCCGCCGCGTCGTCGCTGAGCCGCCGCGCCCGCTCCACGCGGCTGAAGTTGGCGCTCATCGTTTTGAGGCCGTCCATGATCTCGCTGGTCTCCGGATCGTTTCCCGCCGCCTCCCGCGCGAGCTGTATGGCGCTGTCGAAATTTCTGCCCTCCCACAGAGCCAGCGCCTCGACCCACTGCCCCCAGGCCTGCCTGCGGCGTATGGAGTCCTCCACCCTCGACCGGGCGATGGGAACGTTCACGCTCTTCTCTCCGTACCCCAGAATCGTTCCTTTCGCGCTGGAGACGACGACGGAAATCACGGCGTCCCCGATCTCGTTGCGCACGATGGTGACCTCGTTCTGGTCTCCGCCGTCACGAACGGCGGTCGACGCGTCGGTGGTCCAGCGGCATCGCATCTCGTCCGGGAACCTGGGCGTCAGATTCGCCCTGAAACGGATGGGTTCTCCGGCGATCAGGCCGTCAGCCGCAACGTCCTGCTTTTTGTTGACGTCCCAGAGCATGAAGGGATCGGGCCTGATCATCACGATCTCGACGTCGAACTCTCTGGGCTTCAGCGAAACGTCGGTGGAGCCCAGCAGCCTGCCGTCGGCCCCAAGCACGGAGACGGCCGCCCTGATCGGCTCGGTGTTCGTCGGCGTAAAACGGCACTCGAGCCCGCCCCTGCGAAGGGAAATCGGTTTTGCGCTCCCCTCGAAGGCCCATTCATAGGTGACGTCCGACGCCTCGACCAGCGAGCCGGCCAGCGACAGAATCACCTCGCAACCGACATAGGCCTCCTGCTGCTGTTCTATGCGCAGGTCAGCGGCCGCCTCCGCCTCCGGAGGCGGCGTCGTCAAACCCGAAAGCAGAACCAGCAACACCGTCGAAAATATGGCGTTGGTCCGTTTTATACGGCCGGTTTTATTTGATTTGTTCTGCACGCGTTATTCCTCCCCAATTTTTCCCTCATAGTCGATCCCCGGAGAAGGCCCCCTGAATCGAGGCCTGTCAGAGGAATTTTACGATACTTCGGGCAGAAAATCCAATTCCATGTGGTAAAGTATAGGCATTGGCCTGAAAATCAAAAGTCCTGAACTCGACGTCAGGCACGATCGGTAAAATTTCGAGTGACGTTCAGGCTCAGACGGGCAGAGCGCGTTCGCCCCCGGAACCCGTCCCTTCCTCATTGATAAACGGGAAGGGCAGGGGTCCTGCTTCCCGATATTATACTGAGCGCCCGTCAGGGCAAAGCCTGAACGGCTGCGAATGAGCGGCAATCAATTGTTTTGTGCGAGGAGGTCCTGCGGCAATTGTCTTCGACAGATAAAATCAATGAAACGGGACGGCGTATTTACGACCTGATGCTCGAGCTCGTCGCCATTCCGAGCGTGACGGGCTCGGAGCAGGAAAACGAGTGTGCGCGCTTCATCCATGATCGGCTTTCGCGGTGGGATTGTTTCCGGCAAAACGCGTCGGACCTGGGCTTCGTCGAGGCGCCGGACGATCCCTGCGGCCGCAGGTCCGTTTACGCGCTGGCGCGGGCCGCGCGTCCCACGAAGAAAACGGTAATCCTGCTGGGGCATTTCGACGTGGTGGACGTCGACGTCTGCGGTCCCCTGCGCCCATGGGCCTTCGACCCGGAGGAGTATACGAGGCGCATCGGGGCCCTGGACATCCCCGAAGAGGCAAGAGAAGACCTGAACTCCGGCAACTGGCTCTTCGGCAGGGGCGTTTCCGACATGAAGGCAGGGGTGGCGCTGATGCTGCATCTTCTGGAGGAACACGCGGCCGGGAGCGCCGGGGCGGACTTCAACCTGATGGGGCTGTTCGTCCCCGACGAGGAGGGCGACTCCGTCGGCATGAGGAGCGCGATTTCTCTTCTGGCCGGTCTGCAGGAGAAAGAGGGGCTCGATTTTCTGGCCTGCGTCAACGTCGAGCCCGTCTTCGAATCCTCCGGACCGGCCGTTTATTACGGAACCATCGGGAAGATCATGCCCCTCTTCCTCTGCGTGGGGCGGGAAACTCACGTGGGGGAGTACTACGAGGGGCTGAACTCGACGCTCGTCGCGTCCTTCCTCAACGCCAGTCTGGATGGGGCGTCCGACACCGTGGAGCGCCGCGGGGAGCAGGTCTTTCAGCCCTGGGCCTGTCTGCGCCTGCGCGACCTGCGCGACCGCTACGCGGTGACGCTGCCCGAGCGCACGGTCCTTTATTACAACTGCCTGACCGTGGAGAAGACGCCGGCGTCCGTCCTGGAATTCATGAAGGAAAAGGCGGCCGCGGCGATGCGGGACGCGCTGTCGCGCGTGGGCCACGGGGACTGGGCCTTTCGCGTGCTTGCCGTGGAGGAGGTTCTGGACAGGGCGGCCGCGGCCCTGGGGTCGAAAGAACGCCTTTTCGCGGAGTTCTCCACCCCGGAGACCGACGCGCGCGAGCGCAACATCGCCTTTTTGTCCCGGGCCCTCGACCTCGCGGGAGAGAAGGGCCCTCTCGTCGTCGTGGGGTTCCTTCCTCCGTTTTATCCGCCGCGAACCAACGAGGGAAGGAACCTGCACGAGCGGGCGGTGCGCGTCGCCGCCTCCGCCGTTCGGAGCGAGCTCTCGAAGCGGGGGCTCGAACTGAAAGAGGTGGAAATATTTCAGGGCATCACCGACCTGAGCTACACGGGTTTCGAGGGGCGTCCCGGGGACCTCGCCCCTCTGGCGGCCAATTTCCCCCTGTGGGATCGCGGATATGGCCTGCCCCTCCCGGACCTGCGGAAGATCGACATCCCCCCGGTCGTCCTGGGTCCGATTGGAAAGGACGCCCATAAGATTACGGAAAGAGTGGAACTGGATTATTCCTTCAATCTGCTTCCGTCGATGCTGAAGCTTTTCATCTCCTCGATCGTCCGTTGTCACTGCCGGGCAAATGCAGATTAAAACGAACCCTGCTCCTCTGAGATGGGGAATCCTGAGCTTTTTTTCTGAAGCTTCTTTCATGACGATAATAAGGAAGGAAACGCGTCCCCGAGGCCCGAACGCTTGCGGGAACGGCGTCGGTACGGCAAATTCCAGGGCTGGAATAGTATAACGATTTGAGGGAATTCTCTCCTTTGCGTAAAGTCGATTATGAGTTACAATAAGAGCGCTGTTAGGCAGTGTTCCATTTTTCGGAGGTGACAGGGGGATGCGTCTTCTAACCCGATCTGACTTTGATGGTCTGATGTGTGCCGTTTTACTCAAGGAACTGGATCTTTTCGAGGAGAAAAAATTCGTACATCCCAAAGATATTCAGGACGGCATCATCGCCGTTACGGGCGACGACATTCTGGTGAACGTCCCTTACGCTCCGGGTTGCGGGATGTGGTTCGATCATCACACCAGCGAGGATGCCAGAAAGCTGATGTACCAATATAAATACGTGGGGGCCTCCTGGCCGGCGCCGAGCTGCGCCCGCGTCATTTATGAATACTACGGAGGAGCGAAAGGACGTCTTGCGCGGTTCAAGCAGATGGTCATGGACGCGGACAAGTGCGACTCGGCCCATTTCACCCGCGAGGAGGTGCTCGATCCTCAGGGGATGGTGCTGCTCTCCTTCATCATGGACCCCCGCACGGGATTCGGCCGTTACCGAGATTTTCGCATCTCCAACTATCAGCTTATGGATTGCCTGATTGAACATCTGCGTACGATGGAGATCGAAGAAATCATGCAGCTTGACGACCTGCAGGAGCGGGTGCGCCTTTACGACGAGCACAGGGACGCTTTCGTCAGGATGATGCAGGACAACTCCTGGGTCGAGGGCGCCGCCGTCATTACGGACCTGCGCGGGGTGGAGGAGACCTACGTCGGCAATCGCCACGTGATCTACGCTCTTTTCCCCGACCAGAACGTTTCGGTGCGCGTTTTCGACGGGCGCGAAAAGCAGTTTTGCGTATTTTCCGTGGGATACAGCATCCTGAACCGCACCGCAACGGTGGACGTCGGTAAGCTGATGCTGAAGTACGGCGGCGGCGGACACCGCAGGGTGGGAACCTGCCAGGTCCCCTACTCCGAGGTCGACCGTATCCTGAAGGAGATTATCGAGGAGATCAACGCCCGCAACTGGCAGATGCTCAACATCGCGGGCTTCGAGGAATTTTAAAAACCCTGCGTATGTGAAGGCGCAGGGAGCGGCTTCCTGCGCCTTCGTTGTTTCAGGCTGTTTTGCGTGGTTTTGGTTTCTTTTGGTTTCATGCGCCTCCCGGCAACAGCTGCCGGAACATTTGTTTTATTCCTGTTTCCCTTACCCCGTTTACCTTTACTCCTTCGCCAGGGTTTTCCCCTTGTCCATGAAGTAGACGCGTTCCGCGATATTCGTCACGTGGTCGCCGATTCGCTCCAGGTGACGCGCCATCCACATCTGGCCGGCGACGGCGCGAATCGTGTTCGCGTCTCCCGATCCGGGGGAGGCCATCTGATCGATGAATTCCTCGAACACGATCGAGTACATTCTGTCGAGCTGGTCGTCCCGGCGGCAGATTTCCGCGGACATGTCCCCGTTCGAGGTGCTGAATACCTCCAGCGCGTCGCGGAGCATCCCCCGGGCGACGTCCTGCATCCTGAGGAGCGTCGGGTTGACGGGGGTCCGTGGATATTTTTTCAGGCTCACGGCCCAGCGGGCGATGTTGACCGACTCGTCCCCTATGCGCTCGAGGTCCGTTATCGTCTTGAGCACCGCGAAAACAAAACGCAGCTCTTCCCGGACGGGCTGGCGCATGGCGATCGATCGAAGGCACTCGAGATCGACCTCCTCCTCCACAGCGTCCACCTCGTCGTCGCCCGACACGACCTTTTCCGCCAGGGCCCCGTCGGATTCCGTAAAGGCCCGTATCGCGTCCTCCAGGGCGGAGTCCACCATCAGCCCCATTTTCATGACGAGCCGGACAATGCGTTCCCTGTCCAGCGAGTACAGGTAGGACTCTACAGATTTATTCCTGTCCAAAAAACTTCCCCGCCTTCTTCTGAATTTCGCCCCGCATCAGCCGGACAAAGACGTCTCCGCGAACGATCTCGAGGGCGGAGTGCACCAGACGCCCCGCCACGGTGAGAAAATCCACCAGTGCGGAATTGCTCCGGCGTCCCGTCTCGCCCTCCAGAATCTGTGAACGCAAAAAAAACGCGAATTTCTCGAACTCCATTTCCCTGTCGAGCGCTCTCCGGGCGAGATCCGCGTCGCCCAGAGAAAAGGCGTGAAAGGCGTCCCGGACCGTTCCCATGAAGAGCGACGCCATTTTATCCCATTCCGCCCTCCCCATCTCGCCCGCCAGCCCGTCGAGCTCCCGGTTTTCGAGCAGCGCGCAAAAATGCCCCGTCGCGAGGCGCGCGGTCTCCCTGAGAGACAGCATGGCGTAGGAGATCGTTCGATACTCCCGGACCGCGGCGGGGTCCTCCGCTATGGAGGGGGGTTGAATGGCGTACATGTACTGTTCGCACGCTCCGGTCAGCTCCGTTATCGCGTTCGGCAGGAGCTTTCCCAGCTCGCCCCCTCCGCTCTCCGGGTAAAGCTGCGTCTGCAGGAGCGCCTCGATGCAGTTGGTCAGGCGTATCATTTCTTTCGCCAGAAGCCGGGCGGCCAGCGACGGAATTTCGAGCAGGCCGTCGTCCAGGAAGACCGGAACCCCGAGGTCTGCGGCATGAGCGTGGGAGAGGACGCGAGCGCTGCCGTGGAGCAGAACCTGGGGCCAGGGATAGAAAATCGCGGCGTTCAGAAAGACCAGAAGCGCCTGAGCCAGCACGATGCTGGTCGGCATGGAAAACCCCAGTCGGTCCGGAAGGGCGTTCAACCATGGAACGAAGGGCACGAACGCGACGACCCCCGCCAGCTTGTAGAGGAACGTCGCCACGCCGAGCATGCGCGCGTTGCGGCGTCCTCCCGTAGCCGCCAGAAGCATCGTGACGGTGCTGCCCAGATGCGAGCCCAGCGCCACGGGGAACACCGCGCTCCCCGGCAGAGCCCCGCTGATGGCGATGGTGACGGCAAGCGCCATGACCGACGCCGAACTCTGCAAAATGGCCGTTCCCAGCACGGCCGCGAAAAACATCGTGAGGGGCCTCCGGGTGATTCCGACGACGGCCTCCCGAACGGCGGGATCGCTCAGAAGGGGATCGACCCCGAGCTTCAGCAGAAGCATTCCAATGAGGATCAGGGAGATCGCGTGAAGCACGTTTCCGGCCTTTTCCGCCCAGCCGTGCCCAAAGCGCGTCATCATAAAGCTCACCGCCAGCAGCAGCGGCGAAAAGCTCACGATGTCGAGGCTGATGAGGAACGTGACGAAGGTCCCCCCGATGCTCGCCCCCATCATCACGACGACCGAGCCGACGGGCGTCAGCATCCCGACGTCGACGAAGCCGATGGCGATCGAGGTCGAGACCGTGCTGCCCTGCGCCACGGCGGCCAGCGCCGCGCCGAAGATCATCGCCTGGGGCTTTTTCTGCGTGAAACGGATCATCGCCTCGCGCGCCCGGGTGCTGAACGCCGAGCGGAAGGCCTCCGTGGACTGGGAAACCCCGTAAAGGAAAAGGCATATACCCCCCAAAAGGTTGACAATATAGTGAAAATACGGAGACATCGACCAGGCTCCCTTTTTTTTAACCATTGAAACTCAGGGGGGCAGAGCCCGTTCGCCCCTGTGGCTCAGAGTCTGCCCCTTCCTCAGCTTTCTGGATGGGAAGGGTACTGGCCCCCCCTGAACCCCCCGGTGTCGCCCTGAGCGGCTCCAGGGCAAGACTGAACGTACAGGGCTTGAACGGATACCCGTTTCAGGTCAGGGCCCCGCGCGCGCACCGGGGGTCAATGCCTGAAGTGCCTCACGCCGGTGTGGACCATCGCGATGCCGTGTTTGTCGGCGGCATCGGTGGATTCCTGATCTCTGAGGGAGCCGCCGGGCTGGACGATGGCCCCGATGCCGTGTTCCGCGGCCAGCGACACGGTGTCTCCGAAGGGGAAAAACGCGTCGCTGGCCAGCACCGCCCCACGCGCTTTTTCACCCGCCTGTTTCAGCGCGATTTCGGCGGCCCCCACGCGGTTCGTCTGCCCCGCGCCGACGCCCACCGTCGCCTGATCCTTCACCACGACGATCGCGTTCGACTTCACGTATTTGACGACCTTCCACGCAAATTCCATGTCCCGCCGCTCGGAGTCCGTCGGCGATCGGGAGGTGACGACCCGCCAGGTCTCCGGCGGGCTCGGTTGCAGGTCGCGCTCCTGCGCCAGCAGTCCCCCCTGAATGCTCCGCCATTCGATGGCGGGCTTTATCTCCCACGCCTCTGCGGGGACCATCAGAAGCCGAAGGGCGGGCCTGTCTGCCAGGATCTCCAGAGCATCGTCCGTGAAGCCCAGGGCGATGACGACCTCCCAGAAGGCGTCCGTCAGTCTCCGCGCCAGATCGCTCGCGACGACATGGGAGACGGCGAGGATCCCCCCGAAGGCCGAGACGGGGTCGGAGGCATACGCTTTTTCGAAAGCCTCTTCGAGCGTCGGCGCGACGGCCGCGCCGCAGGGGTTCATGTGCTTGACGACGACGGCGGCGGGCAGGGAGCCGTTCAGTTCCTGCACGATTTTAAAGGCGCTGTCGGCATCGAGCCAGTTATTGAAGGAAAGCTTCTTGCCCTGGAGCTGCCAGGAGTTTGTAAAGGCGACGTCGGTCTGGTCGGTCCGGCGGTAAAGGGCGGCCGCCTGGCCGGGGTTTTCGCCATAGCGCAGGGCGGAGACCCTTTTGAGCGTCACCGTCGCCCGCGGAGGCAGGAGGGGATGGGTATCCGGAGCGCTCCGTGCGGCCAGGACGTCGCTGATGCAGGCGTCGTACTCCGCCGTGTGCCGGAAGGCGGCCAGCGCCAGCTTCACACGATCCTCCCCCGAACAGTCGCCCGTCGTCCGCAGCTGGCTCAGGACCTCGTCGTAGTCATCCGGGTAGACGAGCACAAGGACGTCTCCGTGATTTTTCGCGGCCGAGCGAAGCATCGCGGGGCCTCCGATGTCGATGTTTTCGATCAGCTCCTCCCAGGTGGCGTCGCGGCGGGCCGCCGTCCGTTGAAAGGGGTAAAGGTTCACGGCGACCAGGTCGATGGGCGTGATGCCCTGTTCGGTCAGCGCCCTGCCGTGCTCCGGATCGCTCCTGCGCGCCAGAATACCCCCGTGGATCGCGGGGTGCAGAGTTTTTACCCGTCCGTCCAGGATCTCGGGGAAGCCCGTCACCTCGGATATGTAGAGCGCGGGAATCCCCTCGTCCGTCAGTTCCTTATACGTCCCGCCCGTCGAGACGATCTCGACCCCCAGGTCGACAAGCCCCCTGGCGAACCCCACGATTCCCGTTTTATCGGAAACGCTGATCAGCGCGCGTTTTACTCTGCACTGCGACATGGACACATTCTCCCCGTAAAATAAGTTTATATAACTGTTAAGTCGCCTCGAGC
>JAISSA010000031.1 GCA_031273365.1 Synergistaceae bacterium | reverse complement strand
TTCAAGGTGATGGTCGATCCCTACGTCGGCAAGCTCTCGTACATCCGCGTCTGCTCGGGGACGCTCTCCTCCGACGGCAACAACATCTATAACGTGAAAAAGGGCGACGACGAGCGCATCAGCTCGTTCCGGTTCATGACGGGCAAGGACGGCAGGGACGTGAAGGAGATCATCGCCGGCGACATCGTGACGATACCGAAGCTCCAGAGCACCAAGGTCGGACACACGCTGGCGACGAAGGGCGGGGCGACGCATCTCTTCCCGCACATCGAGTTTCCGGCGCCGGTCTACAGCGTCGCCATTGTCGCGAAGACCCGCGCGGACGAGGACAAGCTCGGCAACGCCATCACAAGGACGCTGGAGGAGGACCGCAGCCTGATGTTCGAGAAAAACCCGGAGACGCACGACAACGTCCTCTCCGGGATGGGCGACCTGCACATCGACATCGTTCTGGCGAAGATGAAGGAGCGTTACGGCGTCGAGCTGGACATCAAAACGCCGCAGGTCCCCTACCGCGAGACGATCAAAAAGACCTCCGAGGCGCAGGGCAAGCACAAAAAGCAGAGCGGCGGACATGGTCAGTACGGCGACGTCAGCATCCGTTACAGTCCTCTGGAGCGCGGCGCGGGCTTCGAGTTCGTCGACAAAATCGTCGGCGGCGCCGTGCCGAAGAACTACATCCCCGCGGTCGAAAAGGGGCTGCGCGAGTACATGGTAAAGGGCCCGCTGGCCGGCTTTCCCGTGGTCGACTTCAGGGCGGAGCTGTTCTTCGGTTCGTACCACGACGTCGACAGCTCGGAAATGTCGTTCAAGCTGGCGACGCGTCTTTCGTTCAAGAAGGGAATTCTGGACGCCGCGCCGGTGCTGCTGGAACCGATCATGAACGTCGAGGTCCGGGTTCCCGACCAGTACATGGGTGACGTGATGGGCGACTTCAACAGCCGCCGCGGGCGCATCATGGGCATGGAGGCTCACGGCCGCCTTCAGGTGGTCAGGGCACAGGTCCCGCTGGCGGAGATGTTCCGTTACGCGATCGTCCTGCGTTCCATGACGTCGGGGCAGGGGAACTTCTCGATGGAGTACTCCCACTACGAGGAAGTCCCCGCCGACATCTCCAAAAAGGTCATCGCCGCCCACAAACAGGAAGAAGAGGAAGAGTAGGAAAATCGCCGTTCAGGCCCCAATATCCGGCTTGCCGGGGCCTGAACGTATAATTCCTTCACGCGGACGCCAGGGACGGGCGGGAATTTTCTATTTTTTCAGGTCTGCTGCCGACCCTGCTTCATCAATCCCTGAGCGCCATAATCTCGTCAGGCGTGAGGCCCGTATATTTTGAGATCATTTCGACTTCCATGCCGCTGCTCAGCATGTTTTGAGCGACTTTTGCCCTGCCTTCCGCTTCACCTTTCGCTCGTGCAGCCTCGTTTCTTACCATCTCGTCCATGAGGGCAAGCTCTCGCGCCTCGTAAAGCATCCGGACCTGCTCGTCCGCCGAAAGCTGCTTCAGTCGTCTTACCGCAAAATCCATCTCCGCCGTCTGCGTGGCAAGCATCGCTATTTCCTCCTTTTTTTCAGATCGTATAAGCTTCAGCCAGTTTACCAGTTCTCTTTGCCTGCTGTCCTTCACGGGACCTTTCGGCAGTTTTTTGAGTTCGAACGTCTGCACTTCCATGACGGTCGTAAAAAGAACACTTTTGTCCAGGTCGTACAGTCTGAACGTGTGATGGTAAAAGTTATTCGCGCTGATCAATTTATAGTCCGCTATGACAATGGTGACGACCTTCCGGATTTGCGCGTAGCTCTGCCCCGGCGCAATTTGCCTCGAAAGGTTGCGCCCCGTCGAAAAGGCGACGCGCTCCGCCATGAACGGCGTTTCCCGTGCCTGCATTTCCACGGATATTATCGTTCCATCCCGGAGGAGAACGCGAACGTCGAGTATGCCCAGTTTATCGTTCAACCTGTCCCGCTCGAGGTGAGGGTCGATAATCTTCATGCCCTCGTACTCCTCAGGGGGAATGTCGAGAGCCACAAGCAGAAAGGCCCGAAGGATCTCGATATATCGGGGGTCGCCGAACACGAGCTTAAAAACAATGTCGCTTTTAAGCGGCAGAAAGATAATCCCGGCCATTGTTTCATCACCTTTCAGCTGATAGCAGCATCCCTTGATAGCAACATCCTTATTTTAGCACGGAAGGTTGCCTCCGTCAGCCTCGACAGAGCGGCTCCCCGATTCGGCCCCGGGGGCCCGCTTCGGTTTTCAGTTGAATTGACCCTGCTTCACCTTATTCTTATACAATAGTATTGTTTATGGATTTTTAACTCTTCAGTTGGATAAAGTTTTGTCCGTCGCTCAGGTATGCGGGAACCTGCAGCCTGCGCGATTGTAAGACTCATATGTCGTATTTGACCCGGAGGGTGATAAAATTAACGGTGAAGGCAGACGGCAACGGTCATACGGCCGTCGCAGGATACGCAGGTGGGAGGTTTTTTCATGAAATCCCTGGCTTACGGGAAACAGTGGATCAACGAGGAGGACATCGACGCGGTCATGGAGGCTCTGAGGGGAGACTGGCTCACCCAGGGGCCGATGGTCGAGCGTTTCGAGAATGCCCTGGCCGATTATCTCGGCGTAAAGCACGTCGTCGTTTTCTCCAGCGGAACGGCGGCGCTGCATGGTGCGGTGGCCGCGGCGGGACTGAGGCCCGGCGACCGGCTTCTGACGACGCCCCTGACGTTTGTCGCCACGGCGAACGTGGCCCTCTACGTCGGGGCGGAACCCGTCTTTGCGGATATCGACCGCGGGACGCTCTGCATGGACCCGCGAAAAACGGACCAAAGACTTTCCGAACTGCCCCGAAACGTCAGGGCGATCGTTCCCGTCAGCTTCGCGGGTTATCCTTTCGAAATCGAGTCCTTTCGGGCTATGGCGCGGGAGAACGACGCCATTTTGATCGAAGACGCGTGTCACTCTCTGGGCGGAGACCGCGAAGACCACAGGATCGGGTTCGACGCCGACATGACGGCTCTGAGCTTTCATCCGGTCAAGCACATCACGACCTGCGAAGGGGGGGCGGTGGCGACCGGCTACACGGAACTCGATCGGCGCCTCCGCCTTTTCCGAAACCACGGCGTCACCCGCAGCCCGGACCAGTTCAAAAACGTTCCCGACGGCCCATGGCACAGCGAGATGCAGATGCTGGGCTTCAACTATCGCCTGTCGGACGTCCATTGCGCACTGGGGCTCAGTCAGATGAAGCGCCTCGACTTCTTCGTCGCGCGGCGTCGGGAACTCTCGTCCCTTTATCGCGGGCTTCTGGCCGGGCTGGACGGCGTTTATCAGCCGCCCGCAGCCGAGGGGCACGCCTGCCACCTCTTTCCCCTGCAGGTGGCCCCGGAGGTGAGAGGAGCGCTTTTCACCCACCTGGCCGAGCACGACATACGGGCTCAGGTCCATTACCCGCCCGTCCCGATGCACCCTTATTACAAAAACCGCTTCGGCTATCGGCCGGGCGACTTTCCCGAGGCGGAGAGTTTCTATGCGAGCGCGATTTCCCTTCCGCTCTATCCTCTGATGGACGATGAGGACGTAGAGCGCGTGGTGGACTGCATCAGGGATTTTTTTAAAAAAAGGTGAAGGTCAGGACAGGAAAATTCCTGTAAAAGTCGCCGGCGAAGCCGGCCTCCGTCCCGCCGGCGACCTTTATAGGACTGTTAAATTGCCTTGAGGTCGGGAGGGTGCTTCGTCACCCTTTTCAGTCCCGACCTTTACCTGAAGCAACTGTACCGTCATGGTTTTATTACGGTTTGAAGTGCGGGATCGCGTTCGGCCAGACGGAGCGAATGTTCTCCAGCACCGCGTCGTAGTCGAACTGATCGATCAGGGCCTCCAGATTCGTCAGCATTCTGTCGTTTTCCTCGCCGAAGCTGTGACGGAGCAGCTCCTGCAGCGTGTCGATGATGGCGCCGTAATCGTTTTCCGTCACCGCGCCGTACAGGTCGCGCAGTTTCATGTAAAGCAGCCCGTCGTCGCCGGTTTTCCTCCGCGTCGTCCCGTCGGCTTCGAGCAGCGTCCGCCCAAGTTCTCCGGCGAAGGCCAGAAGGCGTTCGCTGAAGGCGGGCAGGTTGTCCCTGCAAAAGGTCATGTTGCCCGTGGCCGCGGCCAGCTCGAACTCGCGCGCGTAGCCGGCGAGCTCCAGTGCGCCGGTGGTCGCCAGAGAGGCCTTGATGCTGTGCATTTTTATCCTGAGGGCCTGCTGGTCCTCCTGACGCCGAAGCCGGTCGGTCTCCGCACAGAAATCGGGAATCATGTCGCGCATCTGCTGCAGGATCTTTCTGTACAGCTCCACGGAGCCGGCCGCCCTCTCCTGGCCGACGGAAACGTTCAGCTCACTGACCGTGGAAAGGCGCTCCAGAAACTTCGCCGCCTCCACGGCAGCGGGGGACGTGGGTTCGGCCGCGCCTTTTCCGATTTTTTCCGCGGGGAGCCACCGATGCAGAACGAGGGCCAGCTCGCGTCTGCTTATCGGTTTGGAGAGGAAGTCGTTCATTCCCTTTTTCAGCAGCATTTCCTTCGTGCCGACCATCGCGTTCGCGGTCAGCGCCACGATGATGAGGTGTTCGTATTCTCCCCCCATCGCCCGTATTTTTTGCGTCGCCTCCACGCCGTCCATGCCCGGCATCATGTGGTCCATAAACACGATGTCGTAGCCGGGTTTTTCGTGGTCGCGGCCGCAAATGATCTCCAGAGCCTCCGGGGCGGACATCGCCCTGTCCGGCGTTATGCCGAACAGACGGAGCATCCCCTCCGTCACGTTGAGGTTGATCGTGTTGTCGTCGACCACCAGCACCCTGGCCGACGGGGCGAGGAAGCCCTCCAGCCTTTCCGCGTCCCGGCCGGACGCCTTTTCGTCGCCGACCGTCATGGGGAGTTGCACGCTGAAAACACTGCCGCTGCCGTAGGTGCTGCTGACCGACATCGTCCCTCCCATGAGATCGACGAGTTTTCGCGTGATGGACAACCCCAGCCCCGTTCCCTGCACCTGCAGGCCCCTGCTGTGAGGCAGCTGACGGAAGGCCTCGAAGATGAGGGGAAGGTCCTCTTCCCTGATGCCGATCCCCGAATCCGTCACCGTAAAGATCAGAAGCTGGTTCTCGTAAGAGACGTCCAGCCTGACGTAACCCTCTTTCGTGTATTTGACGGCGTTTCCCAGCAGGTTCAGGAACACCTGCCGCAGCCTCAGAGCGTCTCCATGGAGCCACTGCGGAATTTCGCCTTTGATTCGCCCCTCGAACACCAGGTTCTTTTCCCGGGCCACCATGGAGATAAGAGCCCGCACGTTGTCGAGCATCATGTGGAAATCGAAGTCGGAGGGCATGAGGGTGATCTTGTCCGTCTCCATCTTCGAGAAATCGAGCACGTCGTTGATGATCTCCAGAAGAGATCCCGCGGAGACGTGAATGTCCCTGACGTACCTGCGGGGTCTTTCCTCGAGCTTTTCCTCGAGAAGGAGCTCGGACATGCCCAGGATGGCGTTCATGGGAGTCCGTATTTCGTGGGATATGTTGGCGAAGAACTGAATTTTTTCGCGCAGGGCCGCTTCCGACTGCTCCTTTTCGTAGTCCGCCCTGACGGCCTTCACCTTCAGCTCCTGTATCTGATAGAGCTGATCCAGCATCTTTTTGAGCGCCCTGTGAAGGATCGTGACCTCGTTCCTCGTGCTGCCTCCATCGTCGTCGATGGTGTCGAAGGCGACGTCCAGTTCGCCGCCCGCCAGCCGGGAGGCGCTGTTCGTGATGCCCCGGATGGGTCTTACGATGTTCCTGACGGCGAGGAAAATGCTCACCGTCATCAAAAACAGGCCGAGAAGGCTCGTGGTGGCGACGACGCGGACGGTGTCCCACGCCGTGCGCTGGAGGGCCTCCATGGACATGTCCAGATAAAGGAACAGGCCTCTGCCCGCGTTGCTGTACCGGATGGGATAAACGCATATCAGAGAGGTTTTCCCGAAAACAGGAGACGTTCCCTCCTCCAGAAAGATCATTTTCTCCGCCATGGCCCTTTGAATGCGCCCCTCTTCCGGCAGAGCGAAGTCCGAGAGCGAAAGACCCTGATATTCGTTGTCGGTGGAGTAGACCACGTTGCCCTCCTCGGAAAGGAGCAGGAGTTTTCGCTCGTCGGGAACCTGCTGGCCGTCGATGAACCGGAACACGCGTCCGTGAGTCATGGACAGCCCGAGGCTCCCGATGATCTTCCCGTCTTTCCAGAGGAAGCGGGAGATCATCTCCCTGTATCGGGGCATCGCTTCGCCGGTGCTGTAGGGTTCGGCGGGTTCGAACCAGAAACGCCCCGTGACCTGAGGAATGTTGAACCACGGAGAACGCAGGGGATTGTCGTCCGTGTCGAGCATCTCGACGGGGACGTCCCCGCTTCTGACCCAGGTTTTCATATAACGTCCCTTGTCGGGAAACACCCCAAAACCAATTGCCACCCACGCATAGTCCAGGTTTTTGTCCACGTCGAAAAGGCGCTGCAGTTCGCCGTCAATCCTGCTCTTCGCGTCGGGGGCGGCCATGTCCGTGTTCTCCACCGAGTGGGCCGCCATGGACAGCGTGTTCGAGAGCACGACGACCTGATTCTCGATGCGCGCCTCCGTCTGCCGGGCGAAGAAGAGCGCGGTCTCCCGCGTAAACGCGGTGTTCGTCGACAATATAACCCTGCCGGTGGTCAGCAGCATCACGGAGAAGCTCAGGACGAGGGGGAAAAGGCTTGCCATTAAAATCCGGGTAAAGATCGAGCTTTTGATGGTAAGAATCTCCTTCCGAAACGGATATCGCGGAACTCGAAGGCCTGAAGCGTCAGTAAACGTTCAAACTCAAAACGGAGGGCAGGGGAAACGTGTCCGACGTCTGCGGCCTGCCGGAGCGAAGCCGGGCGCATGGGAACGGGGTCAGATCAGGCGGAGCAGGCCCGGGAGCCAGAGCGTGAAGATCGGGAAAACGCACAAAACCGCCAGCGCCAGGAGAGCCGCGACGATCAGAGGGACGGCGGGGCGGGCGATCTGCTCCATCGTCAGGCCGCTGATGCGCGCGCCCACGAACAGGTTGACGGCGACGGGCGGCGTGACCTGCCCGATGGCCAGGTTGATCGTCATCATGACCCCGAACCAGATGGGGTTCCATCCCAGCGTGCGTATGATCGGCATGAGGATCGGCAGGAAGATGTACATGATGGAGTTGGCGTCCAGCAGCATCCCCGCGAAGAGCAAAATGACGTTGATCATCAGCATGATGATCGCCGGGTTGCTCGACACGCTGAGCAGAAACCCCGCAAGTTTGTCGATGAGGCCGACCGTGCTCCCGAGCCAGGAGTAAAGCCCGGCACAGGCGACGACCAGCATGACGACGGCGGTCGAGACGACGCTCTCGCTCAGGATTTCATACAGCATTTTGAACGTCAGGGTTCTGTAGATGACCAGACCGACGAAAAGCCCGTAAAAGACGGCGACGGCAGCGGCCTCCGTCGGGGTGAAGATGCCTCCGTAGATGCCGCCCAGAATGATGACGGGGGTCAGGAGCCCCCCGAAAGCGTTGAAAAAGGTTTTGCACACAACCCTCACGCTGCCCCGGGGCTGTCCCCTGTACCCGCGGGCGCGGCTGACGAGGTAAACCGTGACGCACAGAAACGCCGCCACGATAATGCCGGGAACGACGCCCGCCGCGAACAGCGCCCCAACCGACTGCTGCATGATGTCGCCGTAGACGATGAAGGAGATACTCGGCGGGATGATGATGGCGAGCCCGGACGAGACGGAGACGACCGCCGTGGCGAACGCCCTGTCGTACCCGGCGTCGGCCATGCTCGGAATGAGAATGAGCCCCAGCGCGGCGACCGTGGCGGGCCCGGAGCCGCTGACCGCGCCCCAGAACGCCGCGACGATGACCGTCGCCACCGCGAGCCCGCCCCGGACGTCGCCGACGAGCTGCTTTATCAGCCCGACGATGCGCTCGGCGATGCCGACCTTCTCCATGATGATCCCCGCCAGAACGAAGAAGGGAATCGCCAGAAGGGGGAACTTCGCGATGCCGGCGTAGAAACTGTAGGAGAGCATCTGATAGCCCATGTCCCAAAACCACACGACGACGATGGTCGCCATGCCGAGCGCGACGCCGATGGGGACGCGCACCACCAGAGGGACGAGGAAAAGGGCCAGAGTCCAGAACACGGGATCTTTCAGCAAAGACATGGGCGTCATTACCTCCTTTCGTACCTCTTATCGATAACTGCCGTCCCGGATGATGTCGCGGCAGGACTGCAGTATTCGCACGATGATCAGAGCCGAGAACGCCGGAACGCCGGCGGAGTAGATGGCCGTGGGGATCGCCAGCGCCTCCGACGTGACGCCGAGGTCGATTTCATCCCATACCTGAACGCCCCCCAGCCAGGTGAGAAGCGCGAAAAAGACCAGACACATGGCGTTGGAGATTATAAAACTGACTTTTTTCAACGACAGCGGCATGAAGTCGTAAACGAAGGTCATGGACAGATGGGCGTTTCTGCGAAAGGCCGCGGAGGTCCCCAGCAGGACGATCCACACGAACATGCTGACCGTTATCTCCTCCGTGAACGCCAGCGGATAGAAGATGAAATATCGCGTTATCACGTTGACAAACGCTACCGTCACCATGACCGCCAGGATCAGAGCGCCAAATATTTCCTCGAAATGATCGCACAGCTTTTGAATCAACCTCGCACCTCCTGAAGTGAACGGGGGAGGGAGGCCTGCCCCTCTCCCCCGTCAGGCCGAATTTTTCGTAATCGTTTATCGAAGCGACGCCGCTACCTCACGGCGGCCATATCGGCCTCGGCGGCTCTGACCAGGTCTTCGCCGATCGTCTTCCGCCAGGTCTCGACGACGGGCTTCGTCAGCTCCACGAACTTCCGTATCTCTTCAGGCGTGAGGTTCGTGACGACCATACCGACCTTTTTGAGCTCCGCGTCCCAGTCGACGACCTCGGGGACCCTGCCGATGCCCTTCAGGAACTCGAGGCTTCTGCCGCCGTCGTTCTCGTCGATGCCCACGCGGGCAAGGGCGATCTGGTACGCCGCGGCGTCCTTCGCCGCCTTCAGGATGAGCTCCTGATCCTCAGAGGAAAACGAGGCCCAGACTCCGGGATTGACGACGAACATTGTGGGGTCGCCCATGTAGTGCCAGTTGGTGACGTATTTGTTGTACTCGTAGACCTTGAGGGGATAGAAGGTGTTGATGGGGTTCTCCTGACCGTCGATCGTGCCCTGCTGCAGTGCGGCTATCGTGTCGCTCCACGGCATGGCCACGGGGTTAGACCCCAGCGCCCTGAACGTGTCGAGGAACAGCGGACTGCCGACGACGCGCATCTTCACGCCCACGAGGTCCTCCGGGACATGAATTTCCTTTTTGCTGTTCGTCATCTCGCGGAACCCGTTTTCCCCGAAGCAGAGGAACTTGCCGCCCTTGTCCTCGATGGCCTTTGCGATCAGCTCTCCGGCCCTGCCGTTTGTGATCGCGTCGAGGGCCCTGTAGCGGTCGGGCTGCCCCGACATGAAGAACGGCAGCGCGAAGAGGTTCAGCTCGGGGATCTGGGGGGAGTAGTTGATCGTCGACTGACAGGCGAAGTCGATCGTCCCGTTGCGCAGCAGCATGAACGCGTTCGTCTGCTTGCCCGTCGTCAGCTGGGAGTTGGCGTACACCTTGATGTTGATCTTACCCCCGCTGCGCTCCTTCACGAGGTCCGTGAAGTACTGAGCGCCCATGCCCCATCCCGTCGAGAGGCTGGGCACGATGTCCAGCTTGTACTCCTCTTTGTACGCCGCCCCCGCAGGGAACGCCCCGAGGCCCAGAAAAACGACCGCCAACGCTAAAACCACTGCCTTTTTCATACGCACTTGCCTCCTTTATTGTTTTCCGTCCCCTTCGAGGCGACGGAGTGTAGTCGATATAAAGGCTGAGCCCGCCCGGCCGCTTCGCAGTCCTCCCCGCTTCCCCCCGAGCCCGGGGCATGAAAGCCTGGATCACGGGAGCCTGGATCATGAGAGCCGGTTATGTCTCCGGCGAGAGCAGCGCGATCAGGTCCTCCGGGGAGGACCCGGCAAAGAGGGGCTGCGTCCGGAGTCCCTCCAGCGCCCCGGCGACGGACTCCTTCGTGTAGGCGCGGCCGACGAGGCGCGAAAGGAGCGGTTCGTAGTCTCCGCTGCCGAAGTAGTCCCCCCGGAAGGAACAGCCCCGGATCACTCCCTCCTCGACGACCAGAAAGGCCTCCACTCCGCCCCACGCGAAGCGCAGCTTCTTTCGCTCCGTAAACTCCGGCGAAGCGCCGTAGTTCCACTCCCAGGTCGAGTATTTGTCGCGCATCAGGGCCTCGACCTCCTGCAGGGCCGCCTCGTCCGGCGTCATGGGAGTCAGGCCTCCGATGCCCCACCGCAGGCGTTCCAGAAAGTCGGAGACCGGAAGGGGCTCGGGGAGGCTGGAGATGATGTTGCCGACGCGGCTGCGGACGGATTTGACGGCCTTGCTCCGGAACTTCTCCTCCGAGACCCGGAGGGCGCGCGACAGGACCTCCAGGTCGCTGTTGTAAAGCAGAGTGCCGTGGTGCAAAATGATGCCGCCGTGCCGATACTGCGCTCCGCCCGAAACCTTTTTTCCGTCGATGGCCAGATCGTTGCGCCCCGACAGTTCGGCCCTGACCCCCAGCGTCGCCAGCGCCTCGATAATGGGCTTCGTGAAGAGCGCGAAGTCGAAGTCTCCCTCGGAGTCCGTCAGGACGAAACTGTAGTTGATGTTCCCCAGGTCATGGTATACCGCGCCGCCGCCGGAGTTGCGCCGAACGACGCGAATGCCCCGCTCCCTGACGAACAGGGCGTTGATCTCCTCGAACGTGTTCTGAAAACGTCCCACAATAATGGAAGGCTCGTTCTGCCACAGCATGAAAAACCGGGAGCCTTCCCGCATGGCCCGGAGGCAGAGGTACTCCTCCAGCGCCAGATTGTACTGAGGTTTCGTGTTTTTGTTTTCGACGACGTACATATGCGGAACCTCAGGACGCGGCGGGTTTCGGCAGGTGGATCGCGCCTGCCCATGACGCGAGCGCCGCCTCGCCGACGGCCTCGGAGACCGTCGGGTGCGCGTGGACGGTGGAGACGATCTCGTCCAGAGTGGCCTCCAGCCGGAGCGCCAGAGCCCCCTCCGCGATCATGTCGGTCGCGGGGCCCCCCGCGATGTGGACGCCCAGAACCTCGCCCCATCGTCCGTCCGAGACGATCTTGACCATCCCCTCCACGTCGCCGGCGATGACGCTTTTGCCGTTTGCCGCCAGCGGGAAACGCCCCACCCGGACGTCGTGGCCCGCAGCCCGCGCTTCGTCCTCCGAGAGCCCGACCGACGCGACGGCGGGCGACGTGTAGACGGCCCCCGGAACGGTTTTGTAGTCCATGAGCGCGGGGCGTCCCATGGCGTTCTCCGCCGCGACCTCGCCCTCACGCGAGGCGACATGGGCCAGCATGATCCGGCTCGCGCAGTCGCCCACGGCGTAAAGTCCCCCCACGTTCGTCTCCATGCGGGCGTCGGTGACGATGCGGCCTCGCCGCGTCGCGACGCCGAGGTCCTCCAGACCCAGAGCTTTCGTGTACGGACGCCGGCCCGTGGCGACCAGCAGTCTGTCGACGACCGGCTGCACCGGGCCCGATTCCGTGACGACGCGGAGGCGCAGACCTTCTTCCGTTCGCGTGACGGACTCGAGGCGGGAGGCCGTGTGGAAAACCACGCCCCGGCCCTCCAGCGATCTCCGCAGAACGCCCGCGATCTCCGCGTCGATGTTGGGAAGAATCCGCGGCAGCATCTCCACCACGACGACCGGGATGCCGAACGAGGAGAAGATGGAGGCGAACTCCAGGCCGATGACCCCTCCGCCCGCGATGGCCACGCGCTTTGGCGGGACGTCGAGCGACAGCGCCCCGTCGCTCGTCATCACGCCCTCCGAATCCAGACCGGGGATCGGGGGGACGGCGGGTTCGGAGCCCGTCGCGACGATGACGGCGTCGGCCTCGATGACGTCGCGTTTTCGGTCGGGGTCGATCACCTCGACGGCGTTTTGCGCGATGAGGCGGGCCGTGCCCTTCAGTCGCTCGACGCCGTTGGAGCGCAGCAGCCCGCCGACGCAGTCGACCAGATAGTTCACGACCTCCTTTTTGCGGTTCATGATGGCCGTCCAGTCGAAGCGCAGGTTGTCGGCGAATATGCCGATCGTGGGCCCCTCGCGGCGGACGGCGGCGTAGAGTTCCGCGGAATGCAGCAGCGCCTTCGTGGGAACGCATCCCGCGTTCAGGCACGTGCCGCCGAGCCTGTCCTTCTCGACGACGCGCACGGAAGCACCGAGCTGAGCCGCCCGTATCGCGGCGACGTACCCTCCCGGCCCTCCCCCGATAACGACGATTCGTTTGCTCAAAGCCCTCGTCTCCTTCTCATAACCCATTCTCCCGGCTATAAAAGGAACAGATCCGGGTTCTCGATCAGTTCCTTCAGCTTTGCCAGCAGAGCCGCGGCGTCCGCCCCGTCCACCAGGCGATGATCGGCGACCAGGCAGAGGGTCGAGACCGGACGGACGGTCACGACGCCGTCGCGGACGACGGCCCTGTCCCGCGTCGTTCCCACGCCGAGGATCGCGGCCTCCGGCGGGTTGATGATCGGCGTGAAGCTGTCGATCCCCCCGGCGACGCTGCCCAGGTTCGAAATGGTGAAGGTCCCGCCCGTCGTGTCATCCGGGGTCAGTCCGCCGTTTCGCGCCCGATCGACGAGCGCCCCCCGTTCCTTCGCGATCCGCGTCAGGCTCTTTATCTGGACGTCCTTTACGTTCGGGACGACAAGCCCGCCCTCCAGCGCCACGGCAATGCCGACGTTGACGGAATCGTGCAGGACGAAGGCGGTCGTCCTTCCCGTCGCGTCGGTCTCGACGGAGGCGTTGGCCATGGGGTTCTCCGAGAGCAGTTTCGCGCAGAATTTCATTAAAATATCGTTGACCGATATTTTGACGTTCGTCTTTTCGGAACGGGCGTTCAGCGCGGCGCGCAGGTCGTTCAGCGCGCCCATATCCGCGTCGGCGAAGTAACTGACGGCGGGGATGGTGCTGACGCTCAAAAGCATCCGCTCTCCGATGACGCGGCGCATCTGCGTTACGGGAACGCGCCGCCCGGCGGCGCGTAAGAGCGCGGCCGAGACGTCGGCCTTCATGACGCGCTGCCCGGGAGCCGCCGCCTGCGGATCGATCCCCGCCTCCGCCGCCATCTTCCCGGCGACGGGCGACATCCTCACCCCCGCCCTCGGGGTCTCCCCTTCCCGATTTAAAATCAGGAGAACGTCGCTGGCGACGATCCAGCCTCCCGGCCCCGTCCCCCGCAGGGTGGAGAGGTCGACGCCGTTTTCGCGCGCCAGCTTTTTTGCTTTGGGCGAGCAGGGAGGAACTTCTGCGCCCCTGCGCTTCACGCCCTCGTCCTTCCGGTCTTCCCGCCGGTCTTCCTGGCAATACGGCAGGCCCGGCTCCGGCGTTTTTTTGACGGGCGCGCCCGTCCCGACCTGCTCCCCCGGAGCTCCGATGACTCCGATGGAAGCTCCGACGGGAACCTCCTCTCCCTCCTGGATCGTTATCGCAAGCAGCACTCCGTCCGCGGGGCTTTCCACGTCGACGGCAAGCTTGTCCGTCGCGACGACGTAGAGCACCTCGCCCTTTTTGACGGGATCTCCGACCTTTTTCTTCCACTGCTGCACCGAACCGCTGTTCATCGTAAGTCCCAGCTTCGGCATCGTAATCGTCGTCGCCATTGCTTTCAGAATCTCCTCTCAGCGGGTACGGTTACAGGATTTTTTTGACGGCGTCACAGATCGTGTCCGCGGTCACCCTGTAGGCCTGCTCCAGAGGGCGGGCGAAGGGCACGGGGGTGAACGGGGCGCCGACGCGAACGACCGGGGCATCCAGGTATTCGAGGCCCTCTTCGGCCACGGTCGCGACGACCTCTGCGCCGAACCCTCCCTGTTTCACGGCCTCCTGCGCGACGCAGAGGCGGCCGGTCTTCGCCGCGGACTTCAAAACGGCTTCCTTATCCCACGGCGAGATGCTGCGCAGGTCGATCAGCTCGACGCTGATTCCCTCGGCGGCCAGCTTATCCGCGGCCCTTGCCGCATGGTGCGCCATCATGGACCAGGAAACGATCGTCAGGTCGGACCCCTCGCGGTCGATCCGCGCCTTTCCGATTTCGACGAGGTGTTCGCCCTCGGGGACGTCGCCCTTCATGGGGAAAAGCCCCTTGTGCTCGAAGTAGATCACGGGGTTCTCGTCGCGGATCGCGGACTTCAGGAGCCCCTTGGCGTCGGCGGGATTGGAGGGGATGACGACCTTCAGGCCGGGAATGTGCGCGAACCACGCCTCGATGCACTGAGAGTGCTGGGCGGCGGCCTGGTTGATGATGCCGTCGGGGGCGCGCAGCACCAGCGGAACGGTCTTCTGAGCGCCGAACATGTAGTGGACCTTCGCCATCTGGTTGAATATCTCGTCCATGCAGACGCCCATGAAGTCGGCGAAGTGCATGTCCGCCACGGGGCGCATCCCCGTCAGAGCGGCCCCCACGGCGGCGCCCACGATCGCGGTCTCGCTGATGGGCGTGTCCTTCACGCGGTCGCCGAATTTGTCGGGAAGGCCTCTGAACTGGCCGAATATGCCGCCCTGACGGGCAATGTCCTCGCCCATGACGAAGACGGACGGATCGCGGGTCATCTCCTCTTCCATGGCCTCGAGCGTCGCCTGGGAAAACGTTATGTTTTTCATCTTCGATTCACCTCTGATCCTGCCTTAAACGTAAAGCCCTTCGAAAAGCGCGGACACGTCCGGCTCCGGCGATTCCTGCGCGAACTTCAGGGCCGCGGCGATCTCCGAGGCGACCTTCGCCTGCACGGCGGAGAGATCCTCCGCCGAGAGAGCGCCCGCCGACGTGACCCGTCGCTCGAAGAACGCGATCGGGTCGCGCTCGTCGACGTTCTTTTGCACCTCTTCGCGCGTGCGGTACTTCTCGGGATCGCCGACGAAGTGTCCTTTGACGCGGTAGGTCCTGCACTCCAGAAAAGCCGGGCCGTTTCCGGCGCGGATGGGGTCTATGAGCTTCTTCGCACCCTCGCAGACGGAAAAAACGTCGTTGCCGTCCACAATGGCCGCGGGCATGCCGTAGCCGAAAGCCCGGCGGGAAATTTCCGCGACGGAGGTCGCGGTGAGGTACGGGGTGGTCGACGCGTACTCGTTCATCTCGCAGACGAAGAGCAGGGGCAGCTTCCAGACCGAGGCCATGTTCGCGGCCTCGTGGAAGGTCCCGCGGTTGCTGGCGCCGTCGCCGAAAAAGACGACGGAGATGTCCTGTCGTCCCTGCATTTTTTTGGCCAGCGCCGCGCCCGCCGCCAGATTGTACCCGCCGCCGACGACGCCGTTGGCGCCCAGCATCCCGATGCTGAAGTCGGCGATGTGCATGGAGCCTCCCTTGCCCTTGCAGCAGCCGGTTTTTTTGCCGTAAATCTCGGCCATCATGCGATTGAGGTCCGCGCCCTTCGCAATGGTGTGTCCGTGCCCGCGATGGGTGCTTTCGATGCAGTCGTCACGCGTGAGGTTCGCCATCACTCCCGTGGCTATGGCCTCCTCGCCAATGTAAAGATGGACGAATCCGGGAATTTCTCCGCCGAAGAACTTCTCCTCCACCGTTTTTTCGAAGTCGCGTATTTTGACCATCGTTTCATAAAGCGACATAAGCCGCTCCCTGCCGTACTGTTCCACCGGAATTTCAGCGGACAACCTGACGATATTCGGCGTCTCCACCTGCCAAACCTCCTCTGCCCTGCGCGGGTTCGTTTTTGCATTTACGTCCCTGCCGTCGCTGCCGTCCGGATATTAGCCCGGATGCCGTCTAAACTTCTGTTATATATTGCTATTATATCAGAGAGTTACAGTCCCTGATACTCGTCCCAGCTCCTGATCGGCAGGCGGGAGAGGTCGAGCTCGCAGAACGCGTCGATGAAGGCCCCCGCCAGACGGGCGTTCGTGAAGAGGGGAACGTTGTGGTCGACGGCGCTGCGGCGCACCCTGTAGCCGTTGCTCAGCTCGTTTTCCGTCAGGTTTTTCGGGATGTTGATCACCAAGTCGACCTTCTGCCGCCTGATGAGGTCGACCGCTCCGAGCAGCGCCCTGTGCGGGTCCTCCTCGACCTCGCTCGGCTGGTAGGCCCGGATGCTCGGGATTCCGTACTTCGTCAGGAACTCGCAGGTCCCCTCGGTCGCGTAGAGAAGGTATCCCTGCTCGTAGAGGCGTCTCGTGCAGTCCAGCAGGTCGACCTTGGAGCGCAGGGGGCCGCTCGAGATCAGGATGCCCTTTTCCGTTCCCTTTTCCGGAACGCGCATCCCCACGGACAGCGCGGCCTTGAGAACGGCCTCGTGGAAGTCGTCCCCGAGGCAGCCGACCTCCCCCGTCGAGGCCATCTCGACCCCCAGCACGGGGTCGGCGTTCTGGAGGCGCGAGAACGAGAACTGCGACGCCTTGATGCCGACGTAGTCCAGCTCGAATTCGCTGGCCGCGTGTTTTTGGACCTTTTCCCCCAGCATCGCCAGCGTCGCCAGCTCGATCAGGTTGAGCTTCAGCACCTTCGAGACGAAGGGAAAGCTGCGAGACGCGCGAAGGTTGCACTCGATGACCCGGATTCGGTTGTCCTTCGCCAGAAACTGGATGTTGAACGGGCCCGTTATCGCGAGTTCCGAGGCGATGCGCTGCGCGACGCGCCGGACCTGGCGAACCGTCTCCACGTACAGGCGCTGCGGGGGGAACTGGATGGTCGCGTCTCCGGAGTGGACCCCCGCGAACTCGATGTGCTCGGAAATCGCGCAGGCGATCAGCTCGCCCTCCAGAGCCACGGCGTCGATCTCGATCTCCTTGGCGTTTTCGATGAACTCGCTGACCACGACCGGGTGGTTTTGCGAGACGTTCACCGCCTCGCCCAGAAAGCGCTCCAGCTCCGCCGCGTTCGAGCACACGTGCATCGCCGCGCCCGAGAGCACGTAGGAGGGGCGCACCAGCACGGGATATCCGACCTCGGCCACGAAGGCGTGGATCGCCTCCATGGTGCGGAGCTCCCTCCAGCGGGGCTGCTCCACGCCAAGCCGGTCGAGCATGGACGAGAACTTGTGCCGGTCCTCCGCCCTGTCGATGCTCGAGGCGGACGTGCCCAGAATGGGGACGCCCGCGCGCTCCAGCGGAAGCGCCAGGTTGTTGGGAATCTGCCCCCCCGTGGACACGATCACCCCTTTGGGGTTCTCCAGCTCGACGATGTCCATGACGCGCTCGAAGGTCAGCTCCTCGAAGTAGAGCCGGTCGCACACGTCGTAGTCCGTGGATACGGTCTCGGGGTTATAGTTGATCATCACGCCGCGCCATCCCTTTTTTTGCAGCGTCGTCAGGGCGTTGACGCCGCACCAGTCGAACTCCACGCTGCTGCCGATGCGGTACGCCCCCGAGCCCAGCACGACGATGGATTTTCCGCCTCCCGCGTCGGCGTAGTCCACGTCGTGCGCGGCGCCGTTGTAGGTGAGGTAGAGGTAGTTCGTCCGCGCGGGGTACTCCGCCGCCAGCGTGTCGATCTGCTTGACCACGGGCAGAATTCCAAGGCGCCGGCGCATATTCCGCACGTCCCCGCGTTTTTCTTCCGGGATGTAGAAGCGGTCGTCGACGGGCTTTTTGTCGGGCCTGCGGGGGTCGGGGCTGTAGATCAGCTTCGCGATCTGGTAGTCCGAGAACCCCTTCTGCTTGGCCTCGCGCAGCAACTCCGCCGACAGGTCCTCCAGGCCGGCGCAGTCCGCGATTTTTTCGGCGCAGAGGTGGATGTCCAGAAGCCGCTGCAGGAACCAGCGATCGATGCGGGTCAGCCTGTGGATTTTGTCGATCGAAAATCCTCTTTTCAGCGCCTCGGCGATGACGAAGATGCGGTTCTCCGTGGGCGTCGCGAGGGCCTTCTCCAGCTCGTCCGTCGTCAGGTTCTCCAGATTTTTGCTCCTGCTGCCCCCTTCCCCGACCTCCAGGGTCAGGCCTCTGTTCGCCCCGGCGGCAAAACCGTGCATCCCCTGGGCGATCATGCGCAGGCCCTTCTGGATGACCTCCTCGAAGGAGCGCCCGATCGCCATGACCTCGCCGACGCTCTTCATGCTGGAGCCGATCTCGTGCGAGACGCCCTGGAACTTGGCGAGGTCCCAGCGCGGGATCTTGCAGACGATGTAGTCGAGCGCGGGCTCGAAAAAGGCGGTCGTGGACTTCGTCACGGAGTTCTTCAGCTCGTGCAGGCCCAGCCCCAGGCCCAGCTTGGCCGCCACGAACGCCAGAGGGTAGCCCGTCGCCTTCGACGCCAGGGCGGAGGAGCGGCTGAGCCGGGCGTTGACCTCGATGACGCGGTAGTCCTCGGAGCCCGGATCCGTGGCGTACTGCACGTTGCACTCTCCGACGATCCCGATATGGCGCACGATGCGGATGGCCAGCTCGCGCAGCATGTGATACTCGTCGTTCGTCAGGGTCTGCGACGGCGCCACCACGATGCTCTCGCCGGTATGAATTCCCAGCGGGTCGAAGTTCTCCATGTTGCAGACCGCGATGCAGTTGTCGTAGCGGTCCCGCACGATCTCGTACTCGACTTCCTTCCAGCCTTTCAGGGATTTTTCGATCAGAAGCTGGTCCGAGAAGCTGAACGCCTTTTCCACGGTCGCGTCCAGCTCCGCCGCGTCGTCGCAGAAGCCGCTGCCCATGCCGCCCAGCGCGTAGGCCGCCCGCACGATCACGGGGTAGCCGAGGGATTCGGCCGCCCTGCGGGCCTCCCCGGGCGTCTGGACCGCGACGCTCTCGATGGTTTTGACGCCGATCTCGCCCAGGCGCCGGACGAAGAGCTCCCGGTCCTCGGTGTCCATGATGGCCTGCACGGGCGTTCCCAGCACCGAGACGCCGTATTTTTCGAAAACGCCGTTGCGGTAGAGCTCGACGCCGCAGTTCAGGGCCGTCTGGCCCCCGAAGGCCAGCAGTATGCCGTCGGGACGCTCTTTTTCGATTACCTTTTCCACGAAGAACGGGGTTACGGGCAGGAAGTAAATTTTGTCGGCCGCCCCTTCGGACGTCTGCACGGTGGCGATGTTGGGGTTGATCAGGACGGTGGAAACTCCCTCCTCCCGGAGGGCCTTCAGGGCCTGCGAACCGGAGTAGTCGAACTCCCCGGCCTCTCCGATCTTGAGGGCTCCGGACCCCGGCAGCAGCACTTTTTTCAGTCCGGAGACGAAGGGTCGCTCAGGAAGCCCGAAGGCTTTGTCGTCAGGCATCTCAGCGTCCCCCCTCCATTGCTTCCATGAAGCGGTCGAACAGGAACTCCGTGTCGGTGGGGCCGCTCGACGCCTCGGGGTGGAACTGCGCGGAAAAGAAGGGCTTCGTCCTGTGTCGGATGCCCTCGTTGGTCCGGTCGTTCATGTTGACGAAGAGGGGTTCCCAATCGTCGGGGAGCGTGTCCGTGTCCACGGCGTACCCGTGGTTCTGGGAGGTGACGAAGCACTTTGTCGTCCCGCAGCGCAGCACCGGCTGGTTGTGGCTGCGATGTCCATACTTCAGCTTGTAGGTCTTCGCCCCGGCGGCCAGCGCCATCAGCTGGTTTCCCATGCATATTCCGAAGACCGGCCTGTCGCCCGAGAGCGCGACGCGCAGGTTTTCGACGGCCGCGCCGCAGAGCGCCGGGTCGCCGGGCCCGTTCGACACGAAAAGCCCGTCCCAGTCCAGCGCGTTGAAGTCATAGTCCCAGGGCACGCGCGTTATCCGCACGTCCCGTTTCAGAAAACACCGGATGATGTTGTGCTTGACGCCGCAGTCGACCAGCACGACGTGTTTTTTGCCCTCGCCGTAGCGAATGACCTGCCGGCAGGAGGCCTCCGCCACGAGGTTGCGCCGCGACGGATCGTCGAACGGGATGTCCGCGTCGAAGACGATTTTGCCGTTCATGGCGCCCCGCTCCCGCAGGAATTTCGTCAGCTCGCGGGTATCGATGCCGTAGATGCCGGGGACCCCGTGTTCCTTCAGCCAGTCGCCCAGGCTTCTCGTGGCGTTCCAGTGACTGTATTCGGCGGAGTAGGAGGAGATGATCAGCCCCGAAACGTGGATTTTTTCCGACTCGTAGTAGTCGTACACCCCGCCCTTCTGCGTGTCGGGCGGCACGCCGTAGTTGCCGACCAGGGGGTAGGTGACGGTGAGAATTTGCCCGACGTAGGAGGGGTCGGTCAGGCTCTCAGGGTAGCCCACCATGGAGGTGTTGAACACGACCTCTCCCGCGGCGGGCGTCTCGCAGCCGAAGGAGTACCCCTGAAACGTCGGGCCGTTCTCCAGTATCAACGACGCTTTGCGCGATGGAACGTTTTTGCAGGGACCCTTACACGGGTCTTTGTCGGGATTGGAAACCATAAAAATCAAAGCCCTTCTATATTAAAAATATGATTAGAAATATGCTGTCGCCAATAGGTATTATGCCATAAATATCCATCGTCAGCCAATGTCGCGGTCGCGGCGCAGTGAGCGTTCAAAATCAGGGAGCAGAGCCCGCCCCCGGGCTGGAATGTTTATGAACTGGAATGTTTATGAAGTCGAATTTTAAGGCTTGACAGGAAGGGGAGGCGCATGTAGAATGCCAATTCGTAACTGTGAAGCGGCCGCAGCGAAATTTGCCGGTGTAGCTCAGTTGGTAGAGCAGCTGACTTGTAATCAGCAGGTCGTCCGTTCAAGTCGGATCGCCGGCTCCAGTCAGGCAGGGTCTTTGATGTGGTGGGGTGGCCGAGTGGTCAAAGGCAACAGACTGTAAATCTGTCGGCTCACGTCTACGTTGGTTCGAACCCAACCCCCACCACCATTTTACGCCGACTTAGCTCAGCAGGTAGAGCACATCCATGGTAAGGATGGGGTCTCCAGTTCAAGTCTGGAAGTCGGCTCCAGAAATTGCAAGGGCTCAGGAGATTTTCCTGAGCCCTTTTTGTTTTTATTTATAACTCCTTTATAACAAAAGTAGAATAGCTCCCAAATCCGCAGGCTTGGGCGCAGAGAAGCCCCTGTAAATCACGTCAGCATAAGGCTTGTCAGCCTTGAAATTTCGCCGGGGGAAAGATAAAAGGTCGTTTCCCTTTGACGCGCAGACCCCTGATGAATTTATCCTTCAGTAGTTTTACGTATTCCCGCGATATTTCCAACATTTCCCAATTAACATCCCAATACATTGCC